>WQUN01000085.1 GCA_009782085.1 Bacillota bacterium | reverse complement strand
CTGCGTCATGTTCAGCATCCGCGAGCGCGCCGCGCGCGGGAGGGCGTCAAATCCCGGCAAGCGCCCTCTTCAGAAAATCCCATACCCGCGCGGTCGAGGATACGCTCAGGCGCTCGTCAGGGGAGTGGATGCCGAAGCAGTCCGGTCCGAAGGAGATGATGTCCAGCCCCGGCATACGCTCCGCGAAAAAACCGCATTCCAGGCCGGCGTGCACCGCGGTCTCCTCCGGCGGCGCGCCGTACATGTCGGCGTAGAGCCGCGCCAGCTTCGCCCGCAAAGACGAGCGCGGGTTATACGCCCAGCCGGGATAATCGCCGCTGTATTCGGCCTCGGCGCCCAAAAGCCCCGCCAGCGCGGCGACCTTCCGGCGCACGAAATCCTTTTCGGACGCCGACGAGCTCCGTATCTCGCTGCAGACGGACAGGAAACCGCCCTTTTGCCCGATGACGCCGATGTTGTTCGAGGTCCTGACGAGCCCCCGGATATCCTCGCTCATGGCCTGGACGCCGTTCGGCGTCAGCAGGATCGCGGCGATTAGCTTGTCGCGCGTGGCCCTGTCGAAAACCCTTCGCGGAAACGCCCGCCCGGGGAGCCCGTCCCGCGGGCTTTCTCCGTCACGGAAGGCTCCGTGCTGCGGGTTTTCCACATCCCGAAAGGCTCCATTCCGCGGGCTTTCGTTGTTCAGAAAAGCTCCGTCCCGCGGGTTTTCCCCGTCCCGAAAGGCTCCGTCCCGCGGGTTTTCCCCGTCATGAAAAACTCTGTACTGCGGGCTTTCTCCGTCCTGAAAGGTTCCGTACAGCGGGCTTTCGCCGTCCCGAAAGGCTCCGTCCCGCGGGCTTTCTACATCCCGAAAGGCTCTGTCCCCCGGCGCGGCTTCCGTCAGCGTTATGGAAATATCCGGGTCGGCCGCCGCGAACTCGGCTTTTATCAGCTTTTCAAAGCCGGCGACCGCCGCGGCAAGGCCTTCCTCCCCGGCGGCTGGGCCCTCCACCCCGGCAACTGGGCCTTCCACCCCGGCGGAGTCCGCATCCATGCCGGAGGCTGGGCGTAAGGGGCCGGAATCCTGAACGGCTGCGTTTGGCTTCATTTCTCCCGCCTCCCGCTCCGCGTTTTTCTCGGCCGCCCAGTATATCACGGCCCCGGCCTCCCTGGGTATCGCGTTGACCTTGGAGCCGCCGTATACGGACGCGACGCCGATCCCATATTCTTCCGCCAGCAGATTCAGCGCCCTGCCGAGCAAAACGTTGGCGTTGGCGCGGTTTTTGTCGATCTCCAGGCCGGAGTGCCCGCCCGCGAGGCCCCTCACGCGGAGCTCAAAGGCTTTCGCGCCGGGATTCGCGCTCTCGTATCCGGCGGGGATCAGCATTTCCGCCTGGAGCCCGCCGGCGCAGCTCGTGAAAAAAACGCCCTCGGCGTCGGAATCCAGGTTTATCATGTATTTTGCGCTTAAAACGGAAAAATCCAGCGCCGCCGCGCCGACGAGCCCGATCTCCTCCGCGGCCGTCAGCACGACCTCCAGCGGGGGATGCGGCAGGTCTTTGGAATCCAGCAAAGCCAGAGCCATCGCCGCCGCCACGCCGTTGTCCGCGCCCAGCGTCGTGCCGTTGGCGCGGATGAAATCGCCGTCGAGGATTAGCTCTATCGGGTCGTGCCCGAAGTCGTGGACAGTGCCTTCGTTCTTCTCGCAGACCATGTCCATGTGTCCCTGGATAATGACAGCCGGGGCCGCCTCACGGCCCGGCGTCCCGGGCTTTTTTATGACGACGTTGTTAACGCCGTCCCGCATGACCCAAAACCCGCGCTCCAGCGCGAAGTCCTCGAGATAGCGGGCGATCCCCTCCTCGTCGCCGGAGGCGCGCGGGATGCGGGAGATCTCCTCGAAGAAGCGGAAAACTTCGCGGGGCTGCAAAGAATCCAGGAGCATGTGAACCATCCTATCCGGTTGCATAATGTATGGTTTATCGGAGGAAGTATCAACTCAGGAAGCGCGGCGCCGTTTGTAATCCAGCCTTATCAGCGCTTTTTCGTTCGGCATGATATACTCTGCCCTGCCTATCACATCGTATCCGGCCCCGCGCATCGCGGCGGTCAGTTCTTCCTCGCCGCATTCCTCCCCGGCAAGCTGTATCCCGTCAAACGCGGCTTCATAGCCTGAGTTTGAAACCGGCCGCCCGTCCGGGTTGAACTGAACGGTCACGGAAACGACCGGCTTCGTAAGCATTATAACTATATCCACGAAATTGCAAAGATGAATGTGTTTGACAAGCAAATTGGCCGTCACCAGGTCGGCGTCTTTGAGAATTTCAGCGGCCCGGTCTTTTTCGGCCGTCAAATCAATTTGATAAAGCGCGAGCTCCGACAGATAGTCATAGCGTTCCCTGCAAATGTCCAAATAATCAGAATTTATGTCCATGCCGATTATCCTTTTGTACCGGCCTTTTTCGACGTTTTCCAGGCCGTTGCCGCCGGTTATGCCGAGGATGGCGACTATGGGATTGAGTATATCGGACACGAGAGCGAGTTGTTCGCCCAATATTAACGACAGAGCTTGAAGCTGCCTCACGTTTTCGTGGCCCATGTGCTTTTCGTATATGTCATGAGGAAGGCGACGCCAGGGATTATCGGATTTCAACACTGCCCCTCCTCAGTCTTGCCGTAATTCTACCCAAAAGCGTTTCATCATCTTGCCATCCACACAAATTTCTTTTTCAAGTACCCCTCCGTTGGCAACAATGGTTTTTTCACTGGCAACATTACCGCAAGAACAAGTAATCAAGACCCTATCAATTCCCCTGTCACGGCAGTTCCGTAAATTTTGCCTGAGCATATCTTTTGCGTAGCCCTTTCTTCTTTCGGAAGGTCTAACGGTATAGCCTATATGACCGCCCCAGGCGCTCAAAATCGGGTTGTCAATATGGTGTCTCAGGTCGATAATCCCGACAATTTTATTATCACACAGGCGCACTGCGATATAACTGTTTGAAGTAACCATTCCTTCAGCGCAGGTTGTTTCGCTTGCTTCAACAATATTTATCCATTCGCCCGCCGACGAGCAATGGTACAAAGAGCCGCATCCGGCAAATTCGCTATCCGCATCCAACAATTCCTGTCGAAACGCCATAATATCATCAGCATAGTCTGCTGACGGTTTTACAAGCCTTATCTCGTCCACTTATTAGCCCCCTAAATACACTAAGCAGATCAATGCCAATTTGATATCCTTCTTATGTCCTTATACGTCTAATTCTTAAAGCTATGCACCGGCGGCGGTATCCTCCCGCCCCTCTCTATGAACTTTTTGCACGAGAACCCGTTCACCGGCATGACCGGCGCGGTGCCGAACAGCCCGCCGAAGTCCACCGCGTCCCCGGCCTTCTTGCCCCAAACCGGGATTATGCGCACGGCTGTGGTCTTCTGGTTGACCATGCCGATGGCCATTTCGTCGGCGATTATGCCGGAGATCGTTTCCGGCGGCGTGTCGCCAGGTATGGCCGCCATGTCCAGCCCCACGGAGCACACGCACGTCATGGCCTCCAGCTTCTCCAGCGTCAGCGCGCCCGCCTGGACGGCCTCGACCATGGCGTGGTCCTCGCTCACCGGGATGAACGCGCCGCTAAGGCCGCCGACGTAGGACGAGGCCATTATGCCGCCTTTTTTCACGTTGTCGTTCAAAATCGCCACCGCCGCTGTCGTGCCCGGCGCGCCGGCGTGCTCCAGGCCCATCTCCTGCAGGATCTCCGCGATGGAGTCCCTGACCGCCGGGGTCGGCGCGAGGGACAGATCGATGATGCCGAACGGGACGTTCAGCCGCTTAGACGCCTCCTGCGCCACGAGCTGGCCTACGCGCGTGACCTTGAACGCGGTCTTTTTGACCGTCTCGCAGAGCGTCTCGAAGTCCGCTCCGCGCACCTGCTCCAGCGCGCGCTTGACGACGCCGGGGCCGCTGACGCCCACGTTGATGACGACGTCCCGCTCGCCGACGCCGTGGAACGCGCCCGCCATGAATGGGTTGTCCTCCACGGCGTTGCAGAACACCACGAGCTTCGCGCAGCCGAAGGAGTCCTGCTCCTTCGTGCGCTCGGCGAGTTCCTTTATAATATGGCCCAATTTCCTGACCGCATTCATGTTTATTCCGTTTCTGGACGTGGCGACGTTCACGGACGAGCAGACGCGCTCCGTGGCGGAGAGGGCCTCCGGGATCGAGCGGACGAGGGCCTTGTCGGCCTCGGTGCTGCCCTTCTGTATCAGCGCCGTGTAGCCGCCGATGAGGTTCACGCCGACCGCCTTGGCCGCCTTGTCCAGCGCCGCGGCGGTGCTGACGAAGGAAGCCCGGCCGGATCCGGGCCCGGCGGACGGCCCGCCTATGCAGCCCGCGCCGGCTATCGCCACCGGCGTCACCGCGATGCGCTTGTTCACGATCGGGACGCCGTAGGTCCTGGCGATGTCCTCCCCCGTCCGGACGAGGTTTTCCGCGCATTTGCAGACGCGGTCGTAGACCTTGCGGTTGAACCGGTCAATATCCGAGTCGCAGCAGGACAGCAGGCTTATGCCCATGGTGATGGTGCGCACGTCCAGGTGGAACTCGCTGATCATTTTGTTGGTTTCCAGGACCTCGAGATGGGTAATTATGGGGATCGCCTCGCCGCAGGAGAAATATGAAACCGAAAATGCCATATTAATGCCACAGTGTAATATACAACCCCAGTAATGCCGCTATATCAAAGTGGTTAGTATTTATGAATTCACTCCCACTCCACCGTCCCCGGCGGCTTGTCCGTAATATCGTAGACCACCCTGCCGACGCCCTCCACCTCGCCCGCGATGCGCGACGACACGCGCCTGAGCGTCTCATACGGTATTTCCGCGGCTTTCGCCGTCATAAAGTCGGCCGTAGCGACGGCGCGGACGGCGATCACGCAGCCGTAGGTCCTCCTGCCGTCCCTGACGCCCGTGGAGCGCGCGCCCGTGTATATCGCGAAATACTGCTGCGGCCTGTCCCGGAGTTTCGCGAACTCCTCCAGAACAATGCGGTCGGCCTCGCGCAAAACGTCCAGTTTTTCCTTCGTAACCTCGCCCATCACGCGGACGCTGAGGCCCGGCCCCGGAAAGGGCTGGCGCTCCGTCAAAGACGCGGGCAGGCCGAGCAAACGCCCGATCTCGCGGACCTCGTTTTTGAACAGCGTGTACAGCGGCTCCACAAGCTCCGCGAATTTGAGGTTCTCCGGCAGGCCGCCGACGTTGTGGTGGCTCTTGACCGTGTCGCCGTGCTTTCCGCCGGACTCTATCACGTCGGGGTATATGGTGCCCTGACCCAGGAATTTGATGTCGCCGAGCTTTCCGGCCTCCTCCTCGAAGACCCGGATGAATTCCTCGCCGACGAGCTTGCGCTTCCGTTCGGGGTCGGTGACGCCCTTCAGCCTGCCCAGGAAGCGCTCCTGCGCGTTTACCCGTATGAATTGAAGATCCCTGCCGGCGAAGGCGGCCTCGACCTCATCGGCCTCGTTAAGGCGCATGAAGCCGTGATCCACGAATATGCACACGGTCTGCCCCGGTATGGCGCGTGACAGGATCGCCGCGCACACGGAGGAGTCCACCCCGCCGGAGAGGGCCAGGAGGACGCGCTCGTTGCCGACTTGATCGCGGATCTTGGCGATTTCGCGGTCGACGTAGTCGCCGAGATGGTAGTCGCCGGAGGCATGGCAGATATTGAAGAAGAAGTTTTGCAAAATCTCCCGGCCTTGTTCCGTTGCCTCAGCGTTCGGATGGAACTGGACGCCGTAAAGCTTTCTGTCAGGATTTTCGCAGGCCGCGACAGGGCACCCGGCCGTGGAGGCCGTGCCCACAAAGCCGTCCGGGAGAGAGCTCACGCAATC
>WQUN01000084.1 GCA_009782085.1 Bacillota bacterium | reverse complement strand
TCAGAATGACAATGTGTAGTTATTTTTGGGATGATATAGTATTATGGCATATCCCACGAAAATTTGCTGCACCCCGTTGAGAGGGGCGCAGCAAAAAATCCCGGGGATGGGATCAATCGGCAATATACCTCCGAATTCCAAAGATACCACATCAGAGAGGCGCTTTTCCGGAGAAATCCTTGAAAAAGTTGCCGGCTTGACACGTTTTCCCCCGCGGGTTAAAATCAAAACGCCAGTCCCGACTATAATCCAATAACAACATGCGAGGTATTCCAATGGCCGATTTCAAGATCATCTCGGACAGTTCCTGCGACCTGCCCGCAAACATCCTTAAGCAGCACGACGTCTCCCTCGTCCACTACTACGTGTCCCTTGACGGCGTCAAATACCAGCGGGAATACGCCGAAATCTCCCCTCAGTATTTTTACGGCCGTATGCGCGCGGACTCCCCGTACCCGAAGACCTCTTTGCCCCCGACGCAGGAGTACATAGACGCCATGAGGCCGGCGCTTTTGGCCGGCAAAAACGTCCTGTGCGTGTGCATGACGTCGAAGTTCAGCGGCTCATACCAGAGCTCCGTGACGGCGGCGAACCTCCTGAAAGAGGAATTCCCGGAGCGGAACGTCGTCGTGGTCGATTCCCTGCAATGCACCATGCCGCAGGGCGTACTTGTCATGGAGGCCGCGGGGCTCCGCGGCGCGGGGCGCTCCTTGGAGGAGACGGCCGCCGCTTTGGAAGCCGCCAAGCTCGGGTATCGCACCTATTTCACCGTGGACAGTCTCGACGCCCTCCAGAGGGGCGGGCGGATCGGCAAGGCGTCGGGTTTTCTGGGGACGCTTCTGAACGTGAAGCCGGTCTTAAAGCTCTGCGACGGCGAGCTGTTCCCGGTCGCGAAGATACGCGGGCGCAAAAAGGCCATTGCCGAGATCATCGACATGGCGTGCGCGGAAATGGGCGGCCGGCCGGAGAAATACCGCGTCGGCCTGCTCCACGCGGACTGCCTCGGCGAGATCCTCTATATGAAGGAGATCCTGGAAAACGAAAAGGGCGTCCAAGCGGACCTGCCGGTGTTCACGGTCGGGACGACGATCGGCACGCACATCGGGCCGACCGTCGTGGGGATCGGGTGCTACCCGAGGATAGAGCCGTAAAGGTTTTGTTAAGAATTTGCGCAAACCAAACTTTTTGTATTGTGCATTCGTATATTGAGGCGTATAATAAATCATGGTCAGCGACTACATCGCGCCGACGGTTTTTAGGCCGCCGGCGTGAAATTTAAGAAAGCATCCCAGCTGACCGAACGGTGAGGAGGGGTCATTATGTTAATGGTCTCCATAGTCATCCTGATAATCGCGGCGGCCTTCCTGCTTGCCGAGGCCCACATCCCCGGGTTCGGCTTCTTCGGGATCACGGGAATCGTGCTTTTGCTCGTGTCCACGGTTATCACGGTCGTGTACGTCCCGTTCGGGATCGTCGTGGTCCTCGGGGAGTACGCGGTTCTGGCCGGAGGCGTGGCCGTGTTCGTGCGCTGGGCCAAGTCCAGGCAGATGTACGGCCAGTTCATTCTCCGCGACACTTTGAACGAGGACAAGTCCGGGTTCGGCGACCTGGACGCGTTCCTGGGCAAGGAGGGCGTCGCCAAGACGTCTTTGCGGCCCGTGGGCGTTGCGGATTTCAACGGGGTCTCGCTGGAGGTCACGGCCGACTGCGCCTACATCCAGGAGAACACGCGGATCAAGGTCACGGAAGTGTCCGGGCGCAAGCTGGTGGTCAGGGGAATGCGGGAAACCCAGGTTCCGGATATCCAGGTTCCGGATATTAAGGAGCCCGGGCTGAACAATTAGTGATTATCATATGGAGGGGGTTTAGCAATGACGCCGTTCGTTATGTTCGTACTTATCGTCGTACTGGTTATAGTCGTTCTGTCCATCTTCCTCAACATCGTGCCGCTGGGGCTGTGGATTTCCGCCGTCGCCGCGGGCGTGAAGGTGAGTATCGGCTCGCTTGTCGGCATGAGGCTCCGCCGGGTGCGGCCGGATCGCGTCATCCGCCCGCTGATAAAGGCGACAAAGGCCGGAATGGATGTCAATATCAACCAGTTGGAGTCTCACCTGCTCTCCGGCGGCCGGGTGGACAACGTGGTGGACGCGCTGATAGCCGCCCACCGGGCGAATCTGGACCTAACCTTCGAGCGCGCCGCGGCTATCGACCTGGCCGGGCGCGACGTGTTCGAGGCCGTAAGGATGAGCGTCACGCCTAAGGTCATCGAAACGCCGTGGATCGCCGCCGTGGCCGTAAACGGCATCGAGGTCAAGGTCATCGCCAAGGTCACCGTGCGCACGAATCTTGGCAGGCTCGTCGGCGGCGCTGGCGAGCCGACCATCATCGCCAGGGTCGGCGAGGGCATTGTCTCGACGGTCGGCGCCTCGTCGAGCCACAAGGAAGTTCTGGAATACCCCGACAGGATTTCGCATACCGTCCTGGAAAAAGGGCTGGACTCCGGTACGGCTTTTGAGATTTTGTCCATCGATATAGCCGACATAGACGTCGGCCGCAACATCGGCGCGAACCTGCAGATCGAGCAGGCCGAGGCCGACAAGCAGATCGCCCAGGCTAAGGCCGAGGAGCGCCGCGCCACCGCCGTCGCCCGCGAGCAGGAGATGAAGGCGGAGGTCGTGGAGATGCAGGCGAAGGTCGTCGAGGCGGAGGCGCAGGTGCCTCTGGCCGTCGCGGAGGCCCTCCGGAACGGAAACATGGGCGTCATGGACTACTACAACCTGGAAAACAAGAAGTCCGACACCAAGATGCGCGAAAACATCGGCGCGATGAACCTGGAGGGTTTGATGAAGAATGCCGGGCCCGACAAACCGCGCAAATAGCCATATAAAGCATAATCCACCAAAAAACGCCGGGAAACCGGCGTTTTCCATAAGAGGCATGATACTTTGCGCGATCTTCGCCGCGCTGACCGCCGTCCTGGCACAGGTCTCCGTGCCCGCGCCGGGCGGCGTGCCCGTGACCATGCAGACCTTCGCGGTCCTGCTGGCGGGGATAGCGCTCGGCTCCAGGAAGGGCTTCGCCGCGACGGCGGTCTATTTGCTCCTGGGCGCCGCCGGCCTGCCGGTTTTCGCGGGGTTCTCCGGCGGTTTTCAAAAGTTCGCGGGGCCGACGGGCGGCTTTTTGCTGTCCTTCCCGGTCACGGCGTTTGCCGCGGGGCTGTCGGCGGAGTTGATTTACGACAGGCTGAAGGGCAGGCTTGGCCTGCTCTTTTGCTCGTTGGGGGTTCTGGCGGCCGTCGCCGTGAATTACGCCTGCGGCATGGCCGTCTATTGCGCGGTGACCGGGGCCGGGCCGGCAAAGGCCGCGGCGGTTTGCGTTCTGCCGTTCATAGTCCCGGATTTGTTGAAGGCCGCGGGAGCTGTAGCGGTCGGAACGGCGGTCAGGGACAGGGTGACGGGGAAAAGAGCGGCGGAGAAAACGCGGGGTTGACTGGCCCGTCGGGGAAAGATATAATGTACCCAGGCATTATGAATGGAGGTAATCCCGTGGCATATGAAACCAAAGTAATACTGGCTATGCTTGCGGAGCGAATATCAAATGCGACGAGCATCGAGGAGGCATATGAGGTCATCCGCAACGCGGCTAATGTGGAAGGCGTGCAGCTGCCGGCGTATAGAGATGTTATAAGGCAAAGGGAAGAAAAGGCAGCCGCGAAGTAGCCAGCCGCAAGGCTGGTTTTCTTTTGGACCGTAAAATACTAAGACAGAGCCCCTATCGCCAAAGGCTCTGTCTTAAATATTTCCGCGCTCGGCCGGTTTTACCTCAGCTCTTCCTCAATCACCCCCGCCAGTTCCCTCGCGTCCCTCTCCGCTTCCTGCCGGTCCTTCCCCTCGATCAGCACCCGCACAAGAGGCTCCGTCCCGGACGGGCGTATGAGCACCCGCCCCTCGTTCCGGTATTTGTCCTCAAGCGTCCTGATCGCGTTCTTTATCCTTTCGTTCTCCGAAAAGGCGCGCTTCCGGTCGTTCGCGACCTTCGCGCCCGCCAGCGCCTGCGGCAGGACTTCCATCAGCGTGTTCAGCCTGGAGAGGCGCTCGCCGCTGTTTTTTATGACCAGCAGAAAGAGCAGAGCGCTGAGGATCCCGTCGCCTGTGGTGCTGTGGTCCAGGAAAATGATGTGCCCGGACTGCTCGCCGCCGAAATTGTAGCCGCGTTCGAGCATCCTTTCCAGCACGTAGCGGTCGCCTACGGCGGTTTTTTCGATGTTTAGCCCGTGCTTTTCGCACATTATCGACAGCCCCATGTTGCTCATGACCGTGACGACGAGCGTGTCCCTTGCCAGCAGGCCCTTGCCGCGCAGGTCGAGGGCGCAGACGGACATGATCTGGTCGCCGTCCACCTCGCTGCCGAGCTCGTCGGCGGCGAGCATCCTGTCCCCGTCGCCGTCGAAGGCGAAGCCGGCGTCCGCGCCCGTCTCCCTGACGAACGCCGTCAGCGCGCCGAGATGAGTCGAGCCGCAGCCGCGGTTGATGTTCGTGCCGTCCGGATCGTTGTTTATCACGTAGACCTCCGCGCCCAGCTCGTGGAACACGAGCGTAGCGGGCACGCTTGTCGCCCCGTTCGCGCAGTCCAGCGCGATCTTCATGCCGGCGAACACGCGCGGGAGTTCCTCGTCGGACGCGCCGGAAACGCTCCGCACGACGCCCTTCAGAAAGTCCACGTAGTCCTGGACGGCCGTTTCGCAGGGTATCCGATAGCCGACGCCCTCGCCGCTGGGGCGGGGCAGTTCGTCCACGCGGGCCATGCACTCCTCGATCTCGTCCTCTAGGCTGTCCGCCAGCTTATAGCCCTGGCCGTTGAAGAATTTTATCCCGTTGTCCTGCATCGGATTGTGCGAGGCTGTGATCGCGACGCCCGCGTCCAGCCCGTAGAAACGCACCAGCCGCGCCACCGCCGGCGTCGGGATGACTCCCGCCGAATACACCAACGCGCCGACCGAGCACATGCCCGCCGTCAGCGCCGCCTCCAGCATGTCGGCGGAACGGCGCGTATCCGTGCCGATTATTATCTTTGGCTGATCGCCGGTTTGTTTCGAGAGGACATACGCGCCGGCCCTGCCGAGCCTGAAAGCCAGCTCCGGCGTAAGTTCCGCGTTCGCGAGGCCGCGGACGCCGTCCGTGCCGAAAAGTCTGCTCATGGGATACCGCCTTTCTGGGAACTTATACGAATCTCGATTAAAATCTTCACAGTCTGTCGCCGAGAACGCCGTAGAAGCGTTCGGAGTTTCGGCTCCGCCTGTGAAGTTTTAATCTGAGATTCGTATTAGAACGGAGTGCGAAAATATTAACCTCCTCCGTCGACGCCGCCGGCAAATGTTTTCAGAATGCATGTTTTCAGCATGAATGTTTTCGTATTCCGGCATAAGGATCAAAGCATACGAAACCATAGGAGCAGAGCATGTCTCCGCCCGGATTCCTGGGCAAACACAAGGTTTGCCCCTACGGAAAACATACGCCGGAATCCTTGACCCGTTCTGGCTTTTTAAGATCCTTCGCTTCGCTCAGGATGACAGTTTATAGAGGTTGACCTGTAATCGCCCGTGGGAGATGATTCAGGCGCGCCCGCTCCTAACGCAGGATGACAGTTTATAGAGGTTGACCTATAATCGCCCGCGGGAGATGATTCAGGCGCGCCCGCTCCTAACGCAGGATGACAGTTTATAGAGGTTGACCTGTAATGCCAACGGGCGAACGAAGTTCGCCCCTAAGGCAGGCGTACATTGTAGGGGACGCCGCCCTCGGCGTCCCGCTGTTGCCGGAAGATTCAGGCAACGCGACCGGGCGGCCCCTGCGATTTTCCGGCGAAAATTTGCCGCATCC
>WQUN01000083.1 GCA_009782085.1 Bacillota bacterium | reverse complement strand
GGTCTCCGGCGCGGAGGTCACCGCCTCCACGCCCGTCGAGGCCGTCAGCCCGAAGGACCCCGGCAATAACTACAACGGCCCGTCCGCCGGCTGCTGGCTGACCCTGACAAACCTTAACTTCTACGAGCTCGGGCCAAACGGCTACGGCGCGGGCTATTTTGAATACTATCTCCAGAACGCCTTCGCCGCCCTGGACGCGGAAAACGAATGGTGGTACGACGGAGGCAGCGGGACGCTCTGGCTCCAGCTGCCCGCCGGCCAGGACCCGAACAGCCTGGACGTTTACTACAAGGCGCGGGCGACGGGCATGGACATGTCAAGCCGCAAGAACATCGTCATGGAGGGCGTGGACCTGCTGGGCTGCGGCTTTAGCATGGCCAACGCCGAAAACTGCGTGATCGACGGCATGACCGCTCTGTACCCGGCCTCGGTTCTGTCGCCCGGCAACGAATCCGAAGTCAGCGGCGCGGTCATCAGCGGAAGCAACAACACGCTGATGAACAGCGAAATCGCCTACTGCTCCGGCCCCATCCTGAGCATCTCCGGCCAGGGCCACAAGATTGTCAACAACAAGCTGCACGACGCCATAACCGGGCCGATACTGTACAAATTCCTCCTCAACATCCAGGGGCGGGATCACCTGATTAAGAACAACGAGATATACAACGCGCGCGGCGCGCTGATCGGCGGCACCTTCTACGCTTGCGAGATCTCGTACAACCGCATGTACAACGCCAACTGGCAGGTCTCCGACACGGGCATAATGTACATGGCCTACGGCGACTACGGCGGGACGCAGATCCACCACAACATTTTCTATAACAGCCTGCAGAACTTCTCCTGCGGCGTGTATTTCGACCTGAACTGCAAAAACGCCCTTGTGTACAACAACGTCATGTACGACATCCCCTGGGCCGCAATGTTCATCAACTCGGGCGCGGAGTTCATCTCCGCGATCAACAACACGGCCTACAACACGGCTCAGGGGCGGAGCACGGAGGAGATTTACTCCAACGCCCCGAACGACATGTACATGAGCATATTCGCGAACAACATCGTCGACAGCAGGGGCGTCGGGACAGACAACGCCGACGTCGGGGCGATAGCGTTCAACAACTACGCCAGGCCGCAGGGCGACGCTTCCACCTTCAACGGCCCCGCCTACCATGACTTCACGCTGCAGCCCGGTTCCGGCGCGATCGGGTACGGCGCTGGCATCCCGGGCCTGCACGACACACAGACGGTGGACGCCGGCGCGTTCCAATACGGCGCGGAACCGTGGCAAGCCGGGGTGCTGCCCTATAAGGCGACGCTTTCCGACGTTAGCGCCGGCGCGCGGATCATCCCGAACGTCCTGCAGAACCTCCTTAAGAACAGCGCGTTCGAGTGGCCGCGCCTCGGCGAGGACACCCCGGGCGACGGCAATTCGATCCCCTATTGGACCAAGACCGGCGCCAAGACCGCCTCCGTTCATACCAGCACGGGCGATCTGGCCACCTGGGCCCACAGCCGCGAGGAGCGCGCGATCGATCTGACCGGCGGCGCGGGCGACGGCATCGAGCAGACCGTAACCGGCCTGACTCCCGGCGCGGAGTATATCGTGCGCGGCTTCGCCAGGATGGGCACGCCGGGCGGCGCGGCAGACGGCCAGCAGGTCGAGATAGGCGTGCGTATCGGCGGCGAGTCCGTCGCGAGCCAGACCCTCAACGCGGCCAGATGGCGTGAAGCCAGGATCAAATTTACCGCCGACGGCAGCGGAACGGCGACCGTCTACGCGACCAAAACCACCGACGGCTCCCGCGCGCTGGTGGACGACTTCTCCGTGGTGCTGGCGGGCTACGTGTCCGAGGAAGCGCCGGTTGTCGGCGACGAGTATCCGATGTACAACTCGCCGGTGGCCTTGGTGGACGACATGCTGTACGGCGCGGCCCCCTGGGACGTTTCGGCCAACGCCGAATTCGCCAAGGACGAGCCGACGGGGCTGACTTTGGCCTCCGCCGACGGAGCGCCCGCCTACGCCTTCTACACGAAGGAGAAATATTCCGACAAGGACTTCTACATGATGCTGGACGGCAGCCAGGCGCTGGACGCCCTCGACATGACTGTCGAGCTTGGCGCCAGGGACTCCGACCTCAGCCTTAACCCCAACCGTTACGAGATCGCCGTGAAGGGCGGCGCGGTCACGCTTGTCCGCTGGTACAACACGACGCCTTACACGCTCGGCGAGTGGCCGTTCAACGCCTCGTCGCCGCTTATCAAGGCGCGCTCGACCTTCGACCTGGGCGAATCGTCCTACGGCACCGTGACGATCACGCTTAAGAGCGGGAACGACGTCATCTTCACCTATGCTGACAACAGCAATCTCAACATCCCCGCGCCCGGCTATTTCGGCCTGGCGACCTCCTCCTCGGTCAAACTGGCCCGCGTGACCGAATACGTGCCTATCGGGAACCTCATCGCGGATCAGGCGAACTGGGTCGCCGGCTCGACAATAACCTGGGGCGGCGACGGCACGTGGATGACATTGGACGAGGGGAGCGGCGGCGCGGGAGCGGGCTACATCGGCCGGAAATTCGGGGATTCCGAATTCGTCATGGCCTTTAAGGCCGGCCTGTATCCCGGATCCTATCCCTATATCGCCATGCGCGTCCAGAACGAGGCGCAGCTGAAGCGGCTGAACTGGTTCCGCGACGGCAACGCCTATCAGATCATCATAAAAGAGGACATCTTCGAGACGCAGGAATGGGGCACCGGCGCGGACAACAACGGCATCCTGTTCTACACGAACGAAAACGGGGAAACCGTGCCGGGAATCGCCGACAACCACGCCTTTGTGCCCCCGGACAAGAGCACTCTGATCAAGACCAGCATAGTCAACACCGACTACGGCGTATGGCTGCGCCTGAAAGTGGGCGACACCATCGTCTCCAGCTGGATGGATCAGAACAAATACATCCTTAGCGACGGGTATTTCGGCTTCGCCGCCACCCACGAGCCGGTGACGCTCTCCGTTCCGAACGCGGACACCTACGCGCCGGAAATCGGCGATCCGGACAAGGTCGCGACGGAAGAGAAGTACGACACGACGCTGGCAAGCCTCGCCGTCGACGGATACGACTTGGTCCCGGCCTTTGACCCGGCGGTCCTGGAGTACGGCCTGACGATCCCCGGCAACGTTGAAACCGTGAACATATCGGCCGCGGCAGCCAGCGACAAGGCCGCCGTCTCCGGCGATCTGGGAGCGATGAGCGCCGCCGTGGGCGAGAACGTCTACCACGTCTACGTCCAGGCGCCCAACGGGGACACGACGGCGTATACGGTTACCGTCACGCGGGAGACCCCCGCCGTGTTCGTCATGACCGTCAAGAGCATGGCGGCTAAGATCGGCAAGCCGCTGCAGATACCGTTCACCTACGAAGGCCCGGGGCCGGTAACCTTCAAGAGCTCCAACGCCGCCGTCTGCGGCGTGACCTCAGCCGGCGTGCTGACTCCCCTGAAAGCCGGCATCGCGGTCATCACGGTCAGCGCGCCCGGCTTCGCGAACTATGTTTTCGCGGTGACGGTAACGGCTTGACGCGGAGCATTGAGACATACCGGAGGCTGAAAACATTTGCCGGCGACGAGCCGATTTGCCGAAAGCTCCAGCGGCGGACCGTCGGCATGGAAACTGATGTTTTCGCACTCCGGCGCGGCAAAACATATATTTCGCGTTCGCGGGAGACGTCCATGAGCATCGGACGTCTCCCGCTCCGCGTTATAGACGTTTATGGGCAAGGGCGGCGGGAGATAGACAAGAAGGGCTGTCAAATCGGTAAAATTCGTTAAGCCGGAAATTATTTTATTGATAAATCCCGTAATCCGGCTTATTATTGAAATGCAGTACGCAAGGAGGAAGAATTATGCAGTACGCCGATTGAACAAAAAACGCGAATACTACCAAGCCAACGAACATCTCCTGCCCCGTGAAGTCACGGGCAAGTACGAGGCCGCGTTCCGTATTGAATACACCCACAATTCCACCGCCATAGAGGGGAACACGCTCTCCCTTATCGAAACGAAGCTGCTCCTTGAAGATAAGCTCTCCATAGGCGGAAAGGAACTGCGGGAAATTTACGAGGTCACGAATCACGCGAAAGCGTATGATTATGCCCGGAAATGCGTGGCGGAGGGAAAACTGCTTGATGAAAACACCGTTAAGGATATTCACCAGATTTTGATGGAGAACATTCAGCCGGGCGGGATATACAGGAATGTAAATGTCCGCATAACCCGGTTGCATGGGCGAGCAGTTCGCGAAGCGAACGACCAGCCCAGCGCGGGCTTTCAGCCTCCGCCGCCGAATGAGATGTATGTTCAGGTCAAAGGTTTTTTCGCGGATTTGCCTTATAAAACCGATTTACCGGCGATAGAGCTTGCGGCGTGGGTACAGGCCGAGTTTGTGCGTATCCATCCTTTTACTGACGGCAACGGGCGCGTTTCCCGCATGATTATGAACTATCAGCTAATAACTCCTGTGCGTCCGGACAAAACACGGGTAGTCCGCGATCATATCGGCGAGCGCGTTGATTGACATACGGCATTTGTATTCCTTGTCGACAGTGTTTATGATAACATCATTGTGTCTGGCCTCAAAGTAGAAAATTTCCGTTATATTCAGGCTTACGTTTACTCTGTCAATCAGGAAAGGGAGCACATGGGGAAAGAGTTTTTCCTGAGCCTTATCCAGTATTTTATGGATATTTTCCTCTGTCACCGGTTTCGACGCAAACCAATCCACGCGGTCGAAACAGTCCTTCCAGTAATTTTCGTGCATCGTTACCATGGCGATATAAGTCCTGTACTTTTTCAGCTGCTTCAAATAGAGGGCTGTTTCCCAGCCGTCCGAATCCGGGCCGGGCATCTCAATATCCAGAAATACCAAGTCAAAGAAATCGTCCTTCTCGGCGCGCTGCCTCAAAGGTCCCGCCGAAGTAAACTCTGTGACTTCATGTGTTATTTTATGCGAATCTACAAAGCCCCGAATAATCCCGATGTCCCTGGGATCGTCGTCACAAATAGCGATTTTCATAGCAGCCTCTGTACTTTTAGCGCCCGTATGTATGCTGTGAAGGCTGTTACGCGGCAATTGTCTTTCGGAAAAAAGCATACCGCATAACTTTGCTATGACCACGTTATATCGATTATAACCGTCTTACTCTTCCGTCTTACTCTTTTGTTTTACTCTTCCTTTTTGCTGTCCCTGAAGTTCTTATATAAAATCCAAATGGGCTCAATCCATTTGCCCAGTCTCTCTATTCCCGGAGGGGTCAGTTTCTTCAGCAAATTACTATAGAAAAATGAAATCAGAGAATATTCGGAAAAACCGTCATGGAAAAGATGTTGGCGTCCACTTTGAAGTATTCTATTATTTTAACAAGGGTATCAAACTCTGGAGAAGTTTCACCTCTTTCGTATCCCCCGACCGTCGCGGTCGACTTGTCCAAAATGGCCGCCGATTCTTCTTGGGTCATGTTTTTATGGTTGCGCAACATTTTCAGGGATTTTCCAAAAATCATTTTTTTATCGTCCACTGATTTCCATCCTGTCGTGTGGCTGAGAATTGTTTGCGTCTATTCTAGCCGAAGATCAAGCCATTTGAAGAAAGCTGGGTCGTCATTTTAGCAAGTTAAGTTGTCATTTTATTCATGACGAAAAAATATATCTGCCGTTCAGCCCAAAAAACGACATTATAGCCCAAGTGGGTTGACCTTCTCAAAACCGTGATATACGCTCTTTACAAGAGAGGAGGGATTAACCAAAATCATAACGGATTTCACTGTAACGGACGCATCGGTGCATGACAGTCAGGAACTCATTGAACTGGTCAACAGGGGAGACAATTCCGTTGATTTGGAT
>WQUN01000082.1 GCA_009782085.1 Bacillota bacterium | reverse complement strand
GGCCGTTGAGAAGCCCGTCGCGCAGGCATTTACGGTCGGGACGACCGCCGAGAACCTCCAGACGGCCATAAACGGCGAAACCTACGAGTATACGACGATGTATCCCGATTTCGCGGCCGACGCCACGGCGGAAGGGAACGCCGCCGCGGCCGCCCTGTTCATCAGGACGGGCAAAGTCGAGAACATCCACGCGGAGAACTACATAGACGCGCTGAATAACCTGGACGACTCGGCTTATATGAGAGCCACTTTCGGGACCGTGTACCTGTGCCCGGTCTGCGGCGCGACGTTCAACGTCGATACCGTGCCGGCCGCGTCCGGCCCCTGCACGGTCTGCGGAACGGCGCAAAGACTTTTTGTGCAATACAAAGTGAGCCTGACCTACGCTAACCTCATGGCGGCCGTCCAGGGCGAGACGAACGCCAACGCGCATTACCTGGCTTTCGCCGCGAAGGCCAGAGAAGAAGGATATTATGAGGTCGCGAACCTGTTCACCGCCACGGCCGCGGCGGAGGCGATCCACGCGGCCTCCGAGTGGGCCCTGCTGGTGACTATGGGCGCGACGGCGGCGGAGAAGCCCGTGGCCGACACGCCGACTGTCGGGACGACACCCGAGAACCTCCAGGCGGCCATAAACGGCGAGACCTACGAATATACGGTCATGTACCCCGGCTTCGAGGCGGACGCCACGGCGGAAGGGAACGCCGCCGCGGCGAAACTGTTCAACAGGACGGGCAAAGTCGAGAACATCCACGCGAATAACTACCGGGACGCGCTGGATCACCTGTACGACGAGGCTTATATGAACGCCGTGTTCGGGACCGTGTACCTGTGCCCGGTCTGCGGCGCGACGTTCAACGTCGATACCGTGCCGGCGGCGTCCGGCCCCTGCACGGTCTGCGGAACGGCGCAAAGACTTTTTGTGCAATACAAAGTCAGCCGGACCTTCGCCAACCTTATGGCGGCCGTCCGGGGCGAGACGAACGCCAACGCGCACTACCTGGCTTTCGCGGCTAAGGCCGCGGAGGAAGGCTATCCCGAAATCGCGACGCTGTTCACCGCCACGGCCGCGGCCGAGGCTATCCACGCGGCCTCCGAGTGGGCGATGCTGGTGACTATGGGCGCGACGGCGGCGGAGAAACCCGTGGCCGACACGCCGGTGGTCGGAACGACCGCCGAGAACCTCCTGGCGGCCATAAACGGCGAGACCTACGAGTACACGACTATGTACCCCGGCTTCGCGGCCGACGCCACGGCGGAAGGAAAGACCGACGCGGCCGCCCTGTTCATCAGGACGGGCACGGTCGAGAACATCCACGCGAACAACTATCAGGACGCGCTCAATAACCTGGATAACGCGGCTTATCTGAGCGCCGCTTTCGGAACAGTGTACCTCTGCCCGGTCTGCGGCGCGATATTCAACGCCGCGACCTTGCCGGCCGCCGGCCGCTGCACGGTCTGTCAGACACAGCAAAGCCTCTTCGTGACGTATATAGCGGGGCAGAGATTCGCCGGCGAGATCCAAACCTACGACAACCTGATGGCTGCCGTCCAGGGCGAGACGAACGCGAACGCGCATTACCTGGCCTTCGCGGCGCAGGCCAAGGCTGAGGGCTATCCCGACGTCGCGAGACTGTTCACCGCCACCGCCGCGGCCGAGGCTATCCACGCCGCCTCCGAGTGGGCCATGCTGGTGACTATGGGCGCGACGGCCGCCGATAAGCCCGTGGCCGACACCCCGGCTGTCGGGACGACGGCCGAGAACCTCCAGGCGGCCATAAACGGCGAGACTTACGAGTATCAAACGATGTACCCCGGCTTCGCGGCCGCCGCCACGGCGGAAGGAAACGCCGCCGCGGCCAGCCTGTTCAACAGGACCCGCAGAGCCGAGAACGTCCACGCGAGCAACTACCAGGACGCTCTGGATAACCTGGACAACGCGGCGTATCTGAGCGCCACTTACTCGACGGTTTACCTCTGCCCGGTCTGCGGCGCGATTTTCAACAACGTCACCCTTCCCACGTCCGGCCGCTGCTCCGTCTGCAACTTATCGACGGGCCTCTTCGTGAAATACGCGGTCAGCCGGACCTACGCCGACCTTATGGCGGCGGTTCAGGGCGAGACGAACGCGAACGCGCATTATACGGCTTTCGCGGCGAAGGCCAGGTCGGAGGGTTATCCGGGTGTGGCTAACCTGTTCACCGCCACCGCCGCGGCGGAGGCTATCCACGCCGCTTCCGAGTGGGCCCTGCTGGTGACTATGGGCGCGACGGCCGCCGAGAAGCCCGTGGCCGACACCCCGGCGGTCGGGACGACTGCCGAGAACCTCCAGGCCGCCATAAACGGCGAGACTTATGAGTATCAGACGATGTATCCCGGCTTCGCGGCCGAAGCCACGGCGGAAGGAAATACCGTCGCCGCGAAACTGTTCAACAGGACCGCCGAAGTCGAGAACATCCACGCGAACAACTATACCGACGCGCTGAATAACCTGTACGACTCGGCGTACCTGAAAGCCACGTTCTCGACGGTATACCTCTGCCCGGTCTGCGGCGCGACGTTCGACACCGTGACTGTGCCGTCGACCGGCCGCTGCTCGGTCTGCGGAACGCCGCAGAGCCTCTATGTGACATATGCGGTCAGCCAGACCTACGCCGACCTGATGGCGGCGGTCCAGGGCGAGACGAACGCGAACGCGCACTATCTGGCTTTCGCGGCGCAGGCCAGAAAAGAGGGCTATCCCGGAGTCGCCAACCTCTTCACCGCCACGGCCACGGCCGAGGCTATCCACGCGGCCTCCGAGTGGGCGATCCTCGTGACGATGGGCGCGAAGGCGGAGGATAAGCCCGTGGCGCAGGCCTTTACGATCGACTCCACCGCCGAGAACCTCCTGGCGGCCATAAGCGGCGAGACTTACGAGTATACGGTCATGTATCCCGGCTTCGCGGCCGACGCCACGGCGGAGGGAAATACCGTCGCGGCGAAACTGTTCAACAGGACCGCCGAAGCCGAGAGCATCCACGCGAAAAACTATCAGGACGCGCTTACCAACCTGAACGACTCGGCATACCTGAAAGCAACGTTCTCGACGGTATACCTCTGCCCGGTCTGCGGCGCGGTATTCGACGCCGCGACCGTGCCCGGGTCGGGCAAATGCACCGTCTGCGGAACGCCGCAGAGCCTCTATGTGAAATTTGCGGTCAGCCAGACCTACGCCGACCTGATGGCGTCGGTTCAGGGCGAGACGAACGCCAACGCGCATTATACGGCGTTCGCGGCCGTTGCTGAGGCGGAGGGCTATCCCGGAGTCGCCAACCTGTTCACCGCGACGGCGGCGGCCGAAGCCATCCACGCGGCCTCCGAGTGGGCCCTGCTGGTGACGATGGGCGCGACGGCGGCGGAGAAGCCCGTCGCGCAGGACTTCACGGCCGGGCCGACCGCCGATAACCTCCTGGCGGCCATAAGCGGCGAGACCTACGAGTACACGGTCATGTACCCCGGCTTCGAGGCGGACGCCACGGCGGAAGGAAACACCGTCGCGGCGAAACTGTTCAACAGGACGGGCAGAGTCGAGAACGTCCACGCGAAAAATTACCAGGACGCGCTGGATAACCTGGGCAACGCGGCGTACCTGAGAGCCACGTTCTCGACGGTGTACCTCTGCCCGGTCTGCGGCGCTACGTTCGACGTCGCGACAGTGCCGTCGGGCAGCTGCAATGTCTGCGGAACGTCGAAAAACCTTTTCGTCATTTACACGGCGGCCGTTTCCGCGGTGGACAAGAGTCAGCTGGACGAACTTATAGCCTTGATCGACGGGAAGTTCGCCGCGAACGCCTTTGACGGATACCTCAAGACGAGCGTGGCGGCGCTTCAGAGCGCTCTGGACGCCGCGAAGGCCGTCAGCATGGACGACGCGGCCACGCAGGAAGCCGTCGACAACGCGTACAACGCCCTTTACACGGCTTATACCACCGGGCTGGTAAAAGCGACTCTGACATGCGCGGTTAAGTCGATGGCCGTAAAGATCGCCAAGCCGGCGGCAATCCCGTACACATGGGACGGCGCGGGCGCGCTTACGTTCACGAGTTCCAACCCGGCCGTCTGCGGCGTGAACGGCAGCGGCGTCCTTTCGCCGATGAAAGCCGGCATAGCCGTAATCACGATAGCGGCGCCGGACGGGACGAAGGTCGTATTCGCCGTCACGGTGACGGCGTAGTGCAACGCAAACGCGCCTCAAATAAAGGATCGTGAGTCGTCATCTTGGGCGCGGTAATAGATCCTAGTACAGCTTATCAAAAACAGTTGGGCGGTTTGTCATCCTGAGCGAAGCGAAGGATCTAAGATTCTTCGGCTTCGCCTCAGAATGACAGTGTTCGGCTTCGCCTCAGAATGACAATGTGTAGTTAATTTTAGGATGATATCCTAGAAGGTATACCGGAATGCGAAAGAGAAACCGAAAGGCTGCGCCTGCGCGATTGTTTTCGCGCCGGCGCAGCCTTTTTGACAACCTCTGTAAACTGTCATCCGTAAACTGTCATCCTGAGCGAAGCGAAGGATCTTTAGACCCTTCGCTTCGCTCAGGGTGACAGATGAAAAGGTCATTTTTTTAGTTGAACAGCTACATAGCCGTCAAAACCCGGCGAACCTCTCCCGCCTTTTGGCCAGCAGCTCTCCCGCGTTTCGCCGCTCCTCCAGCTCGCGCAGCTTTTCGGCAAGCGTAGCCTTCAGCGCGTCGAAGCATCCCTGAAAATCGGCCGGGCCGGACGCGTTCTCCGCCTCGCTTATCACCCGTTCGATCACGCCGAGCTCCAGCAGGTCCCCCGAGGTCAGCCTCATGACCTCCGCCGCCTGCTCGCTTTTGGCCGCGGTTTTCCAGAGTATGGCCGAAAAGCTCTCGGGGGAGGAGATGTAATAGACGGCGTTCTCCAGCATCCAGACCTCGTCGGCCGCCGCCAATGCCAGCGCGCCGCCGCTTCCGCCCTCGCCCACGACGACCGCCACAATCGGCGTGTCTATCCGCAGCATCTCCAGGATGTTGCGGGCGATGGCCTCGCCCTGGCCGCGCTCTTCCGCGCCGATCCCGCAGTACGCGCCGGGCGTGTTTATGAACGTCACGACGGGCCGCCCGAACTTCTCCGCCTGGCGCATCAATCGCAGGGCCTTCCTGTAGCCCTCCGGGTGCGGCATCCCGAAGTTGCGCCCGATGTTCTCGTCCACGGTCTTCCCCTTTTGAATCCCGATGACCGTGACCGGCCTGCAGTCCAAGAAAGCGACGCCGCCGATAACGGCCTTGTCGTCGCCGAATACGCGGTCGCCGTGGAGCTCTATAAAGCCGTCGAAAACGGCGCCGATAAATTCCGCCGCGCCCGGCCTATCCTGACGCCTGGCGGCCTTGACCCGGTCAATGGCTCTCATCAGACAACGGACCCCCGCTTCCTTAAAATATCCCGCAGCTCTTCCGTATCGACGTCTCTCACCGGGACGCCGGCCCGGCGCGCGACGCCCGCCGCCGTGCCTGCCGCCTCCCCGACGCAGCAGACGATCGGCATGATCCGTATCGAAGCCTGCGCCTCGTGGGTCACGGAAATACATCTGCCGGCGACGAGAAGGTTCGCGGCGTTCCGGGGCAGGAGAGCGCGATAAGGAATGCCGTAATACTGGCCCTCGGGGAAGTAATGGTGGCTCGTGCCGCTCCCCTCCGGGTTGTGGATGTCTATGTCGTAATTGCCGACGGCGATCGTGTCGGCGAATTTTTTGCAGGATATGAGGTCGCCGCCGGTCAGGACATACTCGCCGTCTATCATGCGGCTCTCGCGGACGCCTATTTGCGGCGCGGTGGCCAGAAGCCGGCTGTTTTGGAAGCCGCCGATGTTTTTGACCAGAAAGTCATACAGTTCGAACACCTGTTCGCGCGCCTCTATCTCCGCCTCCGTAAGGTCAAAGGCGTCGACGGGGTTCTTTTTTACGATCCGCGTCGAGTTGAAGTGCAGCACGCCCTCCGCAACATATTCGAAAATCAGCACGTCCTCCCGGACGTTCCTGATTTTGCCCTGTTTTTGCATCTCGGCGTACAGGGTGTTTATGGAACCTCTGGACTTCGCGAATCCGTCCATATCGACGTTGCCGACCCGAAAGCAGAGCGTCATCGGCTGGCACAGGCGGTCGGCGTCCCGGCCCAGACGGTACGGGCAGCCGCTCATGACCGCCAGGTCGGCGTCTCCGGTGGCGTCGACAAAGTAATCGGCGAAAAACTCGGGCGTTCCCGATTTGTTGGCGACTGTTACCGAGACGAGAGTCTCGCCGTCCTTCGAGACGCCTGTCAGGTACGAGTGGAAGAGTATGTCGGCGCCCGCCTTTTTTACCATCCTGTTGAGGATCAGCTTCAAATACTCCTCGCTGAAGGCGCTTTCGTCGGCGGCAAGCGCCCCGGCAGCCTCCAGTTCCCCTAAAATTTCCCTGAAAACGCCGCCGCAGAGATAGAATTTTTTTCCTGCGCCGTTTTCTCTAATCACGGTCCAATAGGGCATGAACGGATTGACCAGGCAGTTAGACGCGGCCCCGCCGAGGCAGTTCGCCCTTTCGATCAGAAGGACGCCGAGGCCCTCCCTCGCGGCGCTTATCGCGGCCGCCGCGCCGGAAAGCCCGCCGCCGGCGACTATGAGGTCATATTTACGTTCCGTATTCTGCAGTGTCATAAATAATCACCCCGTCTTTCCGGATGTTATCATATATGGCCGACGGCTTCGCTATTTCAAGAATATCATAAACGTCAACTCTATTGACAACATCCTTTACCCCCTCCGTGCATCCTCAGCAGGCTCCCCAGCGCCGCCTTCATCTCTCTCCTCCCCGCGATATGGTCCACGAAGCCGTGCTCCAGCAAAAATTCCGCGCTCTGGAAGCCCTCCGGGAGGCTCTGCCCGATAGTCTGCTCAATGACCCGCGGGCCGGCGAAGCCGACAAGAGCCTTCGGCTCGGCCAAAATCACGTCCCCCTGCATGGCGAAGCTGGCCGTCACGCCGCCCGTGGTCGGGTTGGTCAGCACGGAGGCGTAAAACAGCCTTTTCGCGCCGTGTTCGCCCACCGCCGCCGAAACCTTCGCCATCTGCATCAGAGACATGATCCCCTCCTGCATCCGCGCGCCGCCGGAGGCCGTGAACACCACGACAGGCAGGCCGTTCGCGCCGGCGCAGTCAAAAGAGCGCGCCAGCCTCTCGCCCTCGACGGTGCCCAGGCTCCCCATGATGAAATTCGAGTCCATGACGCAAAGCACGGTTTTTATCCCGCAAATTTCGCAAGTCCCCGCGACGACCGCGTCGCTCTCGCCGGTTTTCTGACGTTCGTTCGCCAGCTTTTTTTCGTAGTCCGGAAAGCCGATGGGGTTTTTGCACTCTATATTCCAGCCGAATTCCGAAAAAGTGTTTTCATCCGCCGTTATCGCGACGCGCTCACGCGCGTTCATACGGAAATAACCCCCGCAAAAGGGGCATATCCTGAAGGCGTCCAGGTTCTTTTTATAAACCGCCTTTTTACAGTGCGCGCACTTGACCCACACGCCCTCCGGCACGGAGGGGGCCGCGCCGCCGGCTTCCGGCGGCTTCGGCGGCGGGAGGGTGATGTACTTTTTTTTCTTGAATATGTTTATCATGATTTCATCCTGCCCAGAAACCCGGTATCGTATTTCCCGCTCAAAAATTCCTCGTTGTTGAGTATCTCCGTCTGGTAATCTATGTTCGTCTCCACGCCCTCTATCACGAACTCATAGAGCGCGCGGCGCATCTTCATGACGGCGTCCTCCCGGGTCTGCCCGTGGACGATGACCTTCGCCAGCATCGAATCGTAGTGCGGGCTGATGCGCAGGCCCTGGTATATGGCGCTGTCCACCCGAAGCCCCAGCCCGCCGGAGGGAGTCAGCAGGAAGGCGATCTCCCCGCAGGACGGCGCGAAGGCGTTATCGGGGCATTCGGCGTTGATCCGGCATTCTATGGCGTGGCCGGAGAATTTTACGTCCCCCTGGGACAGGTTTTTCTCGCCCGCCGCGATCAAAATCTGCCGCTTGACCAGGTCGATCCCGGTGACCATCTCGGTTATCGGGTGCTCCACCTGGATGCGCGTGTTCATCTCCATGAAATAGAAGTTGTCGTCCCAATCCATCAGGAACTCGACCGTCCCGGCGTTTTTATAGTTCGCGGCCTTGGCCGCGCTCACGGCCACGGCCCCCAGTTTTTCGCGCAGCTCGGCGGACAGGCAGGGCGTCTCCTCCAGTATCTTCTGGTGGCGCCGCTGGATCGAGCAGTTGCGCTCGCCCAGGTGGATGATGTTCCCGTACTCGTCCCCCAGCACCTGGACCTCTATATGCCTTGGGTTTTCGATATATTTCTCCACATAAAAGCTGCCGTCGCCGAAGAAGAGCCGCCCCTCTTTGCTGACAGCCTCCGCCAGGCTTTCGACCTCGCCCCCGGAGCGCGCGATCCTTATGCCGCGCCCGCCGCCGCCCGCCGCCGCCTTGAGCATGACTGGGAAACCGATCCTCTCGGCCTCGGCCGCGGCGGAACTCACGCCGGCCGCGGCCGCGCTCCCCGGCACGACCGGCACGCCGGAGCGCAGCATCAGCTCCTTGGCGTGGATCTTGTTGCCCAGGAGGTCGATGGTCTCCGCGCCCGGGCCGATGAATTTTATCCCGCACTCGGCACACATCGACGCGAAAACGCTGTTCTCCGACAAAAAGCCGAAACCAGGGTGTATGGCCGGCGACCCGGTCAGAACGGCCGCGCTGATGATATTGGGCATATTCAGGTAGCTGTCGGCGGGCTTGGCCGGGCCGACGCAAACGGCCTCGTCGGCGAGCTGGGTATGCAGGGCGTCCCTGTCGGCCTCGGAGTAGACCGCGACCGTCCGGACGCCCATCTCCCGCGCCGCGCGTATGACCCGCACGGCGATCTCGCCCCTGTTGGCGATCAGGATTTTGTCGAACATAGGCTCACTTCCCGATTACAAACGTGATCTCCGCCTCGGCGGCCTTTTCCCCGTCCACCGTGGCGACGCCGCGCCCCGTCCCGGCGATCCCCCGCAGCTTCACTATCTCCAGTTCCAGCGTCAGCACGTCGCCGGGCGCGACCTTCCGGCGGAAGCGCGCCTTATCCAGCGCGCCCAGATACGCCGTCCGGCCCTTGAACTCCGGCGCGGACAGTATCGCGCACGCCCCGGCCTGGGCCATCGCCTCCACGATAAGCACCCCCGGCATGACCGGCTCCCGCGGGAAATGGCCCTGGAAGAACGGCTCGTTGTGGGAGACGTTCTTCACGGCCACGGCCTTGACGCCGGGCTCCAGGGAGATTATGCGGTCGATCAGAAGAAACGGGTAGCGGTGCGGGATAAGGGCTTTTATGTCGTATTCGCATCCGGCTTGCATCAGACACCTCTTTCAAAAGTGACGTTGCAATAATGCCACATATCTGTCGAATCGAAGAAATAATCCACCGAAACGGCCCGCCAGCCTTCCAGCGCCATATCGTTCATTTCCTTCTCGACCCTCTTGCCGGCGTCCCATAATTTCTCGCCGCTGCCGGTCGTCACTTTGTACTCGTATCTTTGCGCCACTTTCCCGTCCTCCAGTCGTCGTGTCGAGTTCCCCCCGAAAGTCGAAAACCGCATAAGAGCCGTCATTCTGAGCGTAAGCGAAGAAACGCCTAAATCAGCCCCATGCCAACCAGCTTCCGCCTCAATTCCTCCGCCCCCGAGACTTTATACGCCCGCAACCCGGCCTCCGCGCCGGCCCGGACGTTCGCGTCCAGGTCGTCGAAATAGACGATCCCGTCCGGCTCAAGTCCAAGCTCTTTGACGGCGTATGCGTAAATCTCCGGCCCCGGCTTCATTTTGCCTATTTCAAACGAGAGAAAACACCTGTCAAAATAGCCGTCTATAGCTATCCTCTCGCGCAGACCGTCCCATTGGAGCCGGTTTGTGTTGGACAGGCACGCCACGGTGTATTTTCGGCGGAGCGCCCGCAATAACTCCGGCGTTCCGGGGTAGAAGTCCTTTGCGAACAGGACGAACTCATCCAGAAAAGCCTGCGGGGATATGTCCATGCC
This sequence comes from Bacillota bacterium, assembly GCA_009782085.1. Classification (GTDB taxonomy): domain Bacteria; phylum Bacillota; class Clostridia; order Lachnospirales; family WQUN01; genus WQUN01. The sequence continues at coordinate 3,920 of WQUN01000082.1, read as the reverse complement.
GAGCTCGCTCAACAATTCGCCGGCGAATGCGGCCGAATCGCATAATCCCGATTCGTACTTTTGGACAGCCCTGGAATTATTCCAACGCTTGTCCAACTCGGCCGGGTCGATCCCGCCGCCGGCGAGTTCAATAAGCCGTCCGACGCCCGTCAGCCTCACCAGCACCCCGCCCAGGTCGAGCAAAACGGCTTTAACATTCGCGGTTCCGCTATTTATCTCTTTACTCATTCAGCACCCGTAAAATCCTCTCCGCCGCTTGTTCCACGGTCATCTCGTTTATCCCGCCATGAATTTATACCTCTTTGATTTTGAACAGCGCCTGCCCGAACTCCACCATCGCGCCGTCCTTCGCGCAGACCTCCGCGATTTTCCCGGCGCGGTCGCAGACTATCTCGTTCATTATCTTCATGGCCTCGATTATGCAGAGCACGTCCCCGGGCTTGACGCTGTCCCCCGGCCTGACGAACGGCGGCTTTTCGGGCGAGGAGCTCTGGTAGAACGTCCCCACGATCGGCGCGGTCACGCAATGCCCCTCGAAAGCGGGCGCGGCGGCGCTTCCCCGTGAAACCGCCTGAAAAGCTCCGGCCTCCGGATTCGCGACGGCATGAGCCGCCCCGGCCGCCGGCCCATACATGTAGACCGGCTCTTCCGACGCCTTTTCCAGCTTCACCTTCGCGCCGTCGAACTCGATTTCGAGTCTGGACAGCTTGGAGTCGTTGAATTCTTTGATCAGTTCCCTTATCTCGCCGTAGTCCATTATCTACCATCCCATCTTTTCAGGCACAGCACGGCGTTGTGCCCGCCGAACCCGAAGGAGTTGTTCAGCGCGTATCTGAGGTCGGCCTTTCGCCCTTCTATCGGGACATAGTCCAGATCGCACTCCGGGTCCGGGACTTTCAGCCCGGCCGTCGGCGGAATGAACCCGTCCCTCAGCGCCATGACCGTCGCTATCGTCTCTATAGCCCCCGCCGCGCCGAGCAAATGCCCCGTCATGGACTTAGTGGAGCTTATCGGCGTCTTTCGGGCAACTTCCTCCCCGAGCGCGGCCTTTATGGCCTTCGTTTCGGCCGTGTCGTTCGGCCCGGTGCCCGTCCCGTGGGCGTTGACATAGGATATCTCCCCGGGCGCGGCTCCGGCCTCGGCGACGGCCATGGCCATGGCGGCCGCCGCGCCGCTGCCGTCGGGGCGCGGGGAGGTCATGTGATAGGCGTCGCACGAGACGCCGTAGCCCGCGATCTCGGCGAATATCTCCGTGTTCCGCGCCAGGGCGGACTCGAGCGACTCGATCAGCAATATGCCCGAACCCTCGCCCATCACGAAGCCGCCGCGCTCCAGGTCGAACGGTATCGAGGCGCGCGCCGGGTCGGACGAGGTCGAAAGCGTGGTCATCGCCGCGAAGCCGGAGATGCCGGTCCTGTTGATGCAGGCGTCCGCCCCGCCGACTATGCAGGCGTCCATGTAGCCGTGGCTGACGTTCCTGTATCCCTCGCCGATGGCGTTGACCGACGAGGCGCAGGCCGTCACGACGCAGGAGCAGAGCCCCGTCGCGCCGTATTTAATGGCCAGCAGGCCCGCGGCCATGTTGGAGATCATTTCGGGGATAAAAAGCGGAGACACGCGGTCGGGGCCCTTTTTGTCCATCACGAGGATCTGCTCCTCCATGATCTTCAGGCCGCCGACGCCGGAACTCACGATCACGCCGAGCCGCGGGCCCGACGGCGCGCCTCCGGCGTTTTTCATAGCCTCGAGCGCCGCCGACAGCGCGAACTGGGAAAAGCGGTCGGTCCGCCTGGGCTCCTTCCGGCCCAAAAAGAACTCCGGGTCGAAGTTTTTGACCTCGGCCGCCAGCGAAACCTCCAGGCCGGCCGTGTCAAAGCCCTCTATCCTGCCGATGCCGACTACGCCGCCCTTGAGGCTGTTCCAGAAATCCGAAACCGTCAGGCCGAGGGGCGAGATAACGCCCATGCCGGTAATCACTACTCGCATATGCCCTCCGAAAACAGACTATTAGCGCTTGATTTGTCGGTATATATGGCGACGCTTTTCTCATACAAAGTATTCGGGCAGAAATCCTGTCCGGTCGGCCACCCGATATCGCCGTCAGAAACAAATACTTTTTCGAACATCGCCGGATTCTGAAGCTCTTTGTAAAACACGTGGCATAGGTTAGGTTTGAAATCGTACATACGCTTCCCGGAATTTTCATACTCAAGTTCGAGGATGTAATCTGGTAACGCAATTGCTCTTATTAATTTTGGGCAGCGCATTATTCCAGCCCCCTGATTTTGAAATACGTTCTACTAGACGGCGCAGTATTTCTCTATATAACTCTCCATCCTCCGCCTGACCCCGTCGTCGATATACACCTTCCCGTCTATCTCCCGGTTGTGCAGATATTCCATGACCTCCAGCGCGTTCACGACGGAATGCACCTCTATCCCGAACTCCCGCCGCATCTCCTCCGCGGCGGTCAGGCCGTTGTAGCCCTTCTCCATCCTGTCCACGGAGACGACCATGTCGGTGACGGCGACCTTCGCGGCGGATTTAAGCAAAGGGAGGCATTCCCTCACGGACGTCCCGGCGGAGATGACGTCCTCGGTGAACAGGAACCTGTCCCCGTCTTCCGGCTCCCAGCCGACGAACATCCCGCCCTCGCCGTGGTCCTTTACCTCCTTGCGGTTGAAGCAGTAGCCGGTTTCCACGCCGTATTCGCGCCAGAGCGCCGCCGCGGTGAGCGTGCAGAGCGGGATGCCCTTGTACGCCGGGCCGAAGAGCGCGTCGAACTTCCCCTCGAGCTTTTCGTGTATCAGCGCCGCGTAGTACGAGCCGACGGCCTCCGCCTGCCTTCCGGTCCTGTAGCGCCCGGAGTTGACGAAATACGGCGACTGCCGTCCGCTTTTAGTGGTGAAGTCGCCGAACATCAGCACGCCGGTTTTGGCCATCAGCTCGATCAGGCCGGCTTTGTAGGGTGAGATTGGCACGGCACACCTCCGAACTTAAGTGAAGATGTTGACTTTTTCCAAAGTAAGATTGCCAGCATTGCAAGAATAACCACCTGAGCGCACGAGATGATTATTGCGATATTGGAATAGCAAAACCTAAACTAGACTTTTTCGGATATTGGCGTTTGTCATTACTATAATTTTGTAGGGAACGGTCTTGACCGTTCCGAGCTTGATAGTGCGGAACGGTCAAGACCGTTCCCTACGGATTTTCGTTCATCGTGGCTCATTCGCCGTCCTTCTCAAACAACAGCAGCGTCACTTTCTCCCTTTCCCGCAAAATCGGCATATGCCTGGACTTCGCGCCTCCTGGTATGAGTATTACGTCCCCTTTTTTATACCGCTCCGTCCCGCCGTCATAATCTATGCCGAACTCTCCGTCGAGGACGTACCCCATATGGCCGCTGTAGCACCAGTCCGGTTCGACATATCCATGGGAAAATTCCAGCAGCCGTATCCGCCGGCCCCCGTTTTCGAAAACCTTTGTCCGCAACCCCTCGGCGGGGGCGTCCCACGGCTGTTTATCGAATTCGGCGATATAACTCATCTTCACTCCGGCTTCCGTATGGCATATCAAAAAATAGTAAAAGTGTATGTCATCCTAAGCGCAATAAAGGATCCTAGGATTCATCGGCTTTTGAAATGAAACACCAGTATTCTATACGGCAGGAAATTCATATTTGATACACGCAGCCTGTTGTAGGGGCGATTATCAATCGCCCGGGATTTTGCGGACAGTTGATCGCGTGCGTCCGACAGCGGGCGATTGATAATCGCCCCTACGATTGCCGTCCCTGCAAAACCTTGCCGGATGAGACACTAGTATATCATCCCAAAAATAACTATACATTGTCATTCTGAGGCGAAGCCGAAGAATCTTAGATCCTTCGCTTCGCTCAGGATGACAAACCGCCCAAC
>WQUN01000081.1 GCA_009782085.1 Bacillota bacterium | reverse complement strand
GCCGAAGAATCTTAAGATCCTTCGCTTCGCTCAGGATGACATGCAGCCCGACGCTCAGGATGACATGCAGCCCAACGCTCAGGATGACATGCAGCCCAACGATTTTTGATATGGTATACCAGTTTCTGGTTTCCGGTTTCCGGTTTCCGGTTTCTAGTTTCCAGTTTCTAGTCTCTAGTTTCTAGTTTCTAGTTTCTAGTTTCTAGTCTCCAGTTTCCAGTTTCCAGTTTCCAGTTTCCAGTCAGGGGGTATTGTCCATGGATTCCATGCCCGCAGCCGCGAAGGTCAACCCTCCGGCAAAGCGCAAAAAGAGCCGGCGCGTCCGCTGGGCTCTCTATATAATGCTGCTCCCCGCTCTCGCGCTCGTGGCGGTATATTCCTACGGGCCCCTGATGGGCCTCGTGATCGCCTTTCAGAAGTTCGAGTTCTCCAAGGGGCTTTTCGGCTCTCAATGGGTCGGCTTCGAGAACTTCCGCTATATTTTCGGCCTGCAGGCCTTCACCAGGGCGCTCAGCAACACCCTGTTCATATCCGCGTTCAAGATCGTGCTCGGGCTGATCTTCCCGATCATCGTGGCCATATTGCTAAACGAGGTCAGGCTCCTCTGGTACAAGCGGACGGTGCAGACCTTCATATACCTTCCGTTTTTCATATCCTGGGTAATAATCGCCGGGCTGTTCAAGGACATTCTGTCCCCGAACACCGGCGCGCTCAACGCCTTCCTTGCGCTTATCGGCCTGAAGCCGGTCTATTTCATGGGAAACGCCAACATTTTCCCGTTCACGGTGATCTTCACCGATCTGTGGAAGGGCTTCGGCTACGCCTCGATCCTGTATCTGGCGGCGATCCTCGGCATCGACCCGTCCCTCTACGAGGCGGCCAGGGTCGACGGCGCGAACCGCTTTCGCCGTATGCTCAACATAACCGTGCCCGGCATCGTGCCGATAATCGTGCTGAACGCCACGCTCAAGCTCGGCACGGTCCTCGACGGCGGCTTCGACCAGGTGCAGAACATGATCTCGCCGGTCGTCTACAAATTCGGCGACATCATCGACACCTTGGTCTACCGCGTGGGCATCCAGGCCTCGCGCGACTCCATGCCGCGCTATGACGTCGCCGCGGCCATCGGGCTTTTCAAATCGGTGGTCTCTTTCTTTTTGGTCAGCATCGCCTATTATCTGGCGCACAGGTTTGCGGACTACAGGATATTTTAGGGGGGCGCGGACATGAGAAGATATAAGAACGAGGTCTATTTCGACATTTTCAACTACCTGATACTGGGGCTTCTCGCGCTAACCTGCGTCCTTCCGTTCATAAACGTGCTGGCCGTCTCTCTGAGCGATTCCGCCATGGCCACCGCCAACATGGTCGGGCTTTGGCCCGTGCGCTTCACGCTTTCCTCTTACGCCTTCGCGCTGACCAAGGTGCGTTTTCTGCTCTCCATGCTGAACTCCGTGGAAAGGGTCTTATTGGGCGTGACGCTCAACACTTTCCTGACCATCGTCACCGCCTACCCGCTCTCGAAAACGAAGAGCGTGTTCAGGGGCAGGTCGTTCTTCGCCTGGTTTTTCATGGTGACGATGCTGATAAGCGGCGGGATGATACCCACCTTCCTTGTCGTCACGTGGACGGGCCTGAGGAACACCATCTGGTCGCTCGTGCTGCCGGGGGCGATCCCGGTATACAACCTGCTGATCCTTTTGAACTTTTTCCGCCAGCTCCCGTCGGAGCTGGAGGAATCGGCCCTTCTGGACGGCGCGGGGGATTTCACCGTGCTCTTCCGCATCTTCGTGCCGCTCTCCATGCCGTGCATAGCGACGCTGATCGTGTTCCAGGCAGTCGGGCACTGGAACGAGTGGTTCGCCGGGATGGTCTACCTGGACAACATCGAAAAATACCCCCTGGCGACTTATCTGCACAACGTACTCCAGCGCCCGAACTTCGACAACATGGACAAAAACGAGATCCAGCGGCTGATGAAGATATCCAACAGGACACTGACGAGCGCTCAGATCATGATCGGCGCTTTGCCTATCATATTGGTGTATCCGTTTTTCCAGAGGTTTTTCGTGAAAGGGCTTACGCTGGGGAGTTTGAAGGGGTAATAAAATGGACGGAACCAAGAAAAAGGTAACAATGGCCGACATAGCCGAACGCCTCGGCATATCCAAGAACTCCGTCTCACTGGCCCTCCGCGGGCTTCGCGGCGTCGGGGACGACCTGCGCCGCCGGATAAGCGAAACAGCCGCGGAGATGGGCTACGGCGGCGCCGCCCGCCCGGACGCCCTTAGGGACGCCTGCCTCGCGGTCGTCATCCCGGCGTATCTCCAGGACGACATCTTCTTCTACTCCGAGGTGCTCTGGGCGATCGACGGCGAGGCCAAGGCCCACGGGGCCAGCGCCGTCCACATCGGGGTCACGGCCGAGATGGAGGCAAACTGCGAGCTCCCGGCCATGCCCAGGGGACTTAGGGTTATCGGGATACTCATCGTCGGCGTGTTCAGCGGGAAATACGTGGAGAGGCTCAAGGAAGCGGGGCCTCCGCTGCTGTCGGTGGACATCATGTACGTCGGCCTGCCGTATGTCGGGTCGTCGAACCTGATGGGCGGAGCGACGGCCGCCAGGCGGCTGATCGGCCTGGGGCACAGGGAGATCGGCTTCATCGGGCCGATATACTCGGCCGTAAGCGTCTACGAGCGCTGGTGCGGCTTCGGCCTGGCCATGCGCGAGGCCGGGCTGGACCCCGGCAACGGCTACAACATTTTGGGCGGGCAAACGTTCAAACTGTTCGATTCGGAGGAAGTGCTGGAGCCTTACGTCCGTAAAATCGGCAAATTCCCGACCGCCTGGTTCTGCGCCGGGGACAGGATCGCCATCGCGATGATCCATCTCCTTTCCAGGCTGGGCCTCCGCGTGCCGGACGACGTCTCCGTCATGGGGTTCGACGACATTCTGGCCGCGCAGATGGTCCTGCCGCGCCTGACCACCATAAGGACGGACAGGAAGCTGATGGGCAGGCTCTCGGCGGATTACTTCTTCAGGGAGGAAAACGGCGGCGACGCGGGGACGCCGCTGGGGCGGATCGTGCCGTTCGAGCTGGTGGAGAGGGAATCGGTGAAGAGATTATGCTGACGGACAAATACAACCTGAACGACATCAAAGCGGCGTTCCGCGCCGTTTCCTGGAACCCCTTCCCGCGCTATGGCGAAGACGCCTGGAAAAGCGTCGGCCCGGCCATAGCCGGCGGCTACATCGAAATCGCCGAAAAATATCTGGATTACCAATGGCCGCCGATAACCGCCGAAATGTACCTTACCCTGCGGAAGACCGGCCTGCTGAAGCCCCAATGGGACCGCTACCGGGAGCGGCGCTCCGGCCTCGGCGCGCTGGCTTTGGCGGAGTGCCTCGAGGGCGGGGGCCGCTTTATGGATCAGATAGTAAACGGCATAATCTCGACCTGCGAAGAGACTTCATGGATACAACCCCTCGCCATGAAGCCGTTCGGATACGATATCCCGGACGCCTCCAACCACGAGGTGGACCTCAGCTCCTCCGAAACGGCGTCGCTCCTGGCGTGGATACTGTACCTTCTGGGCGGCGAGCTGGACAAAATCAGCCTCCGCATACGCGCCAGAATCCGGGAGAGCGTGGCGGAGCGGATAATCCTTCCGTACCTCGGCCGGGACGACTGCTGGTGGATGGGATTCACCGGTGAACGCGCCAACAACTGGAACCCCTGGTGCAACGTGAACGTGATAATGTGCCTGCTTCTGACCGAAAGCGAACCCGTCACGGTTTCGCGCGGGTTGTACAAGGTCTTCCGGAGCCTCGACGCCTATGTGGACGCCTATCCGGCGGACGGTTGCTGCGACGAGGGGCCGATGTACTGGGGCGCGGCCGGCGGCGGGCTTTTCCTTTGCCTGGAGATATTGCGCGAGGCCTCCGGCGGCGCGATAGACGCGTTCGGCAACGAAAAGCTCCGGCTAATCGGGCAGTATATAACCAAGACTTACATCGACGGCAATTATTTCGTGAACTACGCGGACGGGGACGCTATTGTCGAGCTCGACCAGGTCGTCTACCGCTTCGGTAAGGCCGTCGGCGACGAAAACATGATGAGGCTGGGCGCGTCGGCGAAGCCGGCCAAGCCCGCGATATACGACTGGTTCAAGCCCTACCGCTATTTGAAGGAGATATTCCGCGAAAACCCGGCGCCTACTGCCGGATATTACCCCCTTCAGGCCTGGCTATGGAAGACGGAGGTCATGACCGCCAGGGAGAAAGAGAACGGCCCGGAGGGGTTCTTCCTCTCCGCCAAGGGCGGGAACAACCTGGAATCCCACAATCACAACGACATCGGCAATTTTGTGGTCTACCTCAACGGGAAGCCGCTTTTCATAGACATCGGCACGGAGGAATACAGCGTAAAGACGTTCGGCCCCGAGCGCTACGCCATATGGTACATCCGCTCGGACTACCACAACTGCGTCCAGGTTTCCGGGATCGACCAGCGCGCCGGCGGCGAATTCCGCGCTGACGGGACGGTATGCCTCCAGAACGACGGCCTCAGCGCCGTGTCGATGGAGTTGCGAAACGCTTATCCCGCGGAGGCCGGCATTTTGACCTGGAGGCGGGAGGCCGCTTTAGACCGCGCCGGGAAAGAGGTCCGGATAACGGACAGCTTCGCGCTCGACGGAACCCGCGAGGTTCGCCGGTTCCTGATAACGCCGGCGAAGCCGGAGGTCACGGACGGCGGGATCAGGCTGAACGCCGGCGGGGAAGAAGTGTTCGTGTCGCTGCCGCCGGGCAACCCCGCAGGGGCGGCCACTGGCCGTCCGGACGCGGCGGGGCCCGGTTGCCCGAACCAAAGCGCGTACGAGATCGCCGTGGAGGAGATACCGATGACCGAGAGCCGCCTGCGCGCCAACTGGGGCGAAACGCTCTACAGGATCGTCATCCGCGAGGAAGCCTCCGCCGGGGAGAGAAAGATGATCATAAGGCGCGTCGTGCAATGATGGATGTGTTGACATTGCTATAAACTGTCATTCTGAATGAAATCCGGAGGGAGATCCATGCGAAAAGTCATCCTGTCCGCGACCCAGGCCGGCGACCTGCCGTTCGACCGCCGGTTCGACTGCCTCTCGGACTCTTTCGAGGCCGACCCGGCCGCGATCCTGCGCGAACACGTCCTGCCGAGGATCGAACACAGCCTCGGCCTCCTCCGCCGCTGCGACAACCGCGGAAGGGCCCTCGCCCTGACGAACGAGGACGTCTGCGGGCTGGCGTATTTCCTGCTGGCTGACGCGGCGCTCTTTGACGAGCTGGCCGTCCTCTCGGCGGAGGCCGCCGAGGAGCGGTACTCGAAGCTCGCGGCGGAGCGGGACATGTACGTCGCGGCCTGCTATTTCAAGCGCATAGGCGGCAAAAACTACAACGTCGCCTCCGTGTTCGGCCCGAACGGGCAGATCCTGGGGGAATACCGAAAGACCCACCTGCCGCCGAACGAGATGTGGCAGGCGGAGGACGGAGACTGCCTCAACGTGATCGAGCTGGATTTCTGCAAGGCCGGCGCGCTGATCTGTTACGACATGATGTTCCCGGAACCCGCGTCCGTACTGGCCCTTTCGGGCGCGGAGCTGATTTTGCACCCGACGGCGGGCTACGGCTGGTACGACTCCATAGGCGAAGCCACGTTGAGGACGAGGGCCAACGACAACTCCGTTTACATCCTCACCGCGAAGAACTATGTCTTCAACGGGGCGGGCAAGAGCGGGGTGATCGACCGCTGGGGCCAGACGCTGGCGGACGCGGGCTTTTACCGGGACGCCGTCGTCTCGAAGGAGATCGACCTGGACGAGCCCAAGACGCAGCCGGGCTGGTACTATCCGTCGCAAATGTCGGGACACGCCGACGTCAGGGCGCGCTACCTGGAGGAACGCCGGCCGGAGCTTTACGGCGCGCTGACCGCGCCGGCGAAGCGCCTGCGCGTCCCGGACGGGCTGGAACGGGCGGAATTACGGGAAAAAGTACGGAAAGGGGAATGCCGGTGGTAAACCAATATCCCTACGGCCGTTTCAGCGACGACGGGAAGGAGTTCATCATAAACGACCCCGCCACGCCGCGGGCCTTTGACAACTTCCTCTGGAACGGGGCGGTTTTTTCGAACGTCGGGCAAACGGGCGTCGGCTGTTTCGACTATCAGGTCGGCGAAAACGAGGCGATACAGCTTTTGACCGGCAACGGCCGCGTCTGCGATTTCGACGTCTACGGCAGGGAAAGCCTGATGAGCCGCCTGATATACGTCAGGGACAACGAGAGCGGCGAGTTCTGGAACGTCAACTGGGAGCCGCGCCGCAAGGCGTACGAGAGCTATTCCTGCGCCCACGGCCTCGGCTATACGGTCATCACGAACCTGACGGACGGGATCGAGGCGGTCCTGACGATCTTCGTCCCGGACGGGAACGACCCCGTGGAGCTTTGGAAAGTGGAATTCGTCAACAGGTCCGGCAGGCGCCGGGATCTGTCGGCCTTCGCGTACTGCCAGATGCAGTTCCGCTACAAATGGGGCTTCGACAGCTACGGCGACATGCTCTACCGCTCCGGCGGCTTCGACGCCGCGAACAACGCCGTCGTGGCCGTGAAGCACCCGTATGTCAAACCGCACGATTATTTAACGGGCTTCCTGACCTCCGACGTAAGAATCGACCGTTTCGACTCCACGCGGGACGCCTTTGTCGGGCAATACGGGAACCTGGCGGCCCCGGACGCGGTGGTCAGGGGGAAACTGAGCGGGACGCCGGGCAGCTCCGACGCGACGATATGCGCGGCCCAGTACGATTTTTCCCTCGAGGCGGGCGGCTCGAAGACGATACGCCTGATTTTGGGGGCCGCGGACGGCGCCGGCGGGATCGCCGCGGCCAGGGCCAGATACCTCGGGCGTTTCACGGAATGCCTCGAAGAGCTGAAGGCCGCGAAAGACCGCCTGTTCTCCGCTAACCATGTGCGCACGCCTGACGCGCATTTCGACCGGATGTTCAACTACTGGATGAAGGAGCAGTCGGCCTTCGGCGCGGCCTGGTGCCGCTGGGGGTGGATGGGCTACCGCGACATAGCGCAGCATGGCTACGGGGCCTGCCTCTTCGAGCCGGAGCGGACTAAAAAGATCCTCCTGACAGCCGTCCGCTACCAGTATCAGGAGGGCCCGGCGCTTCGCGGCTGGAACCCGGTCGACGCTAAGCCGTACTCCGACAGCGCGCTGTGGCTGGTTTTCACGCTGACCGCGTATGTCAAGGAGACGGGCGACAAGGAGTTGCTGGACGCGGAGGCCCCGTTCTACGACGGCGGCGCGGACAGCGTCCTGGGTCACGCGGAGCGCGCGCTCGCTTTCCTGGGAAACCACAGGGGCGCTCACGGGCTTTGCCTGATAAAGTTCGGGGACTGGAACGACTCGCTCACGGCCGTCGGCGTAAAGGGCAAAGGGGAAAGCGTCTGGCTCAGCCAGGCCTACGCCGAGGCGCTGAACCGGATGGCCGGGCTGTACGCCTATATCGGCGACAAAGGCAAGGCCAATACCGCCGCGAGGCTGGCCGACGACATGAAACAGGCGCTGATTAAAAACGCCTGGGACGGAAACTGGTTCCTGCGCTGCTTCGACGACGACGGCGGCAGGATCGGCTCCGCCGCGAACGCGGAGGGGCGCATATTCTGCGAGCCGCAGGCCTGGGCGCTGATTTCCGGCGTCCCGGAGGAATACGCCGAAAAGATAATCGTCTCCTGCGACGAAATGCTCCTGACAGACCAGGGCTACCGCCTGCTGGCCCCCACGTTCACGCGGATCGACCCCAGAATCGGCCGGATCAGCGCCCTCGAACCGGGCATCTGCGAAAACGGGACGATATACACCCACGTAAACATCTGGCTGATACTCGGCCTCCTGCGCAACGGACGCGCCGACAAGGCCTACGAGGTCTTCAAGGCGCTCTCTCCGGGCTACCCCGGCGGGAAAAAGGGCGGCTGCCCTCCCTACGTCTACGCCAACTGCTACTACGGCCCGGACCACAGGAACAACGCCTATCAGATGGAATTCACCTGGATAACCGGCTCCATCGCCTGGCTGAATCAGGTTTTGGCCTGCGACATGCTGGGGGTCGAGGCCGATTACGACGGGCTGAGGATACGCCCGAACCTGCCGTCCGGCTGGGGGGAGATCACGTACCGCCGGGCGTATAGGGGAGCTTTTTACGATATACGCGTCAGAAACTGCGGCAGCGCGGCGCGCTACTCCGTGACCGCGGACGGCGCGGAGGTCACGGACGGGCTGGTCCCGGCTTACGGGGATGGGAAGACGCATATCGTCGAGGCCGTGAGATAAACGTCCGCGGGATCGGAATCTTTAGGTAGAAACGTTCGTGCGGTCGCTATTTTCTATACCGCTTAACCACATAAATCTACAGCAATCTACAGCGAAAATATCGAAACAACCCAGCGTCTGCAAGGTTTTTTCTAGGCTCCAGGCTCTAGTTTCTGCAGTTATCCAGTATAAACGTGAATCGAGGCCCTCCATGCTGAAATCCGTGGCTTTCTACCCCGAATATATCAAGGATAAGGCAAAAATCGAGGAAAACCTCCTCCAAATCAAAGCCGGCGGCATCGACGCCGTCCGCTTCGGGGAATTCGCCTGGAGCGTCACGGAACCGTCCGAGGGGCGTTTCGATTTCGATATCTTCGACACGGCTTTCAGCCTGCTCGAAAAACACGGCCTGAAGGCCGTGCTGTGCACGCCGACGGCCTGCCCTCCCGCGTGGCTCTGCCGGAAATACCCCGGTATATTGCCGGTGAACGAGGCGGGGAACGCCATAGGTTACGGCGCGCGCCAGCACAGGTGCTATAACTCGCCGGAAATGCGCCGGCATACCGGGCGCGCGGTTTCCGCCCTGGCGGAGCGGTACGGCAAAAGGCCGGCTCTCCTGGCCTGGCAGATCGACAACGAGCTGGCCGCCGAACACAAATACTGCTACTGCGACACGTGTCTGGAAAAGTTCCGCGCCTTTCTCCGCGACAAATACGAAACCGTCGGGGAGCTTAACCGGCGCTGGTTCGCGTCCTTCTGGGCGCAGGATTATTCGTCGTTTGACGAGATTCCGTTCCCCAGAGTCGTCGAGGCCTATCTCCCGATGCGGCCGCACCCGAGCCTGACTTTCGAGTATCTTCGCTTTTCCTCCGAGAGCGCCGCGGATTTTTCCGATTTCCAGGCCGGCCTCATCCGAAGGCACAGCTCCGCGCCGGTCACGACCAACCAGGACGACTTCCGCTACGGGGACAACGCGGACTGGCGGCGGATCTACCGGGATCTGGACTTCGCCGCGTTCGACATATACACCGACGAGCCCTATGAACTGGGTTTCTACTGCGACCTGGCGCGGTGCGTGAAAAACAGGGGCTTCTGGCTGATGGAATTCGGTTCGCGGAGCCGGATATTGACCAAGGCGCTGGAGCTTGCCGAGGAAAAAGGCTGCGAGGGCTTCGGGCTGTTCGCGTACAACCCCTTCCCCGCCGGGCAGGAAGAGGGGCAATTCGGGCTGGTGGACGGCTTCGGGCGGCCCGGGGAGAACTACGCGCTATTCCGGGACTACGGCGGCGGAAAGGCCCGCGGCGATGTCGCGCGTTGCGCGCCGAAGCCGAGGGCCGCTCTGATCTATGATTTCACCAGCTCCTGGATATACAACGCCACGGAGTACCACTCCTGGGAGACGGGCTGGCCCCGGATTTTTTCCCGCCTGTTGTATAAGGACCGCCTGCTCGGCGCCGCCTACCGCGCGCTGTTCGAGGCCGGCCGCGAGGTCGACGTGATCGGCGGCGAGGGCGGCTTCGTCTCGCCGCTAATAATGCCGATGCACATCGCCTACGATCCGGGGCTTGCCGCGCGGCTGCTGGATTTCATGAAAAGCGGCGGAACCGTCCTGACCACGGACGACCTTTTCCGGAAAAACGGCGACAACATGTTCCTGACGGAGCTTCCGCCGTTTTTTACGGAGCTTGGGCTTAAGGGGTTCCCGGAGAGAGGGACTGAAGCGGCCTTTGGGGACGGGAAGATAGTGTTCTTGGATAAAGAAGCCGATGCGGAGGAGTGGAAGAGGGTTATTTTGTAATGCCCTACCCATAATATCTCCCAATGGTTTCTTCCAGTACATCCACCCACCGGATAAGGTTTTCCGGCCTGTAGGACACCGTGCTGACGTTGTTCAGGACAAATTCGCAGGGGCACCCATAGGCCAGCGCGGCTTCGCAGGAACCGGCGGTTTCGGCCCGGACGGCGTCCTCGTCAAACGAACCGCCGAGCAGGGCCGGATTGGGCTTGCGGGCCATGACATAGTCCGGGCCGATCTGCTCGGCGCAGACGCGGAGGTTTGCCCATGCCGTGACTCCCAGCTTGCGCAGGTTGGGCGCCGTTTTGAGCAGTTCGATCTTGTTGTCCAGCGGCTCGCAGCAGCCGTAATAGACCAGCCCGCATTTTTCCATCAGCGGGCGCATATACCGCAGTTCAAACTCGTCAAACACGGCCGGGGACACGGCGGAAAACATCTGCGCCGTCCCGAAGAACCAGATGTCCTTCAGGCGGAACGGGCCGCCCGCGTAATCCGCCGCGGGAAGCTCGTCCACATAGGGCGGCGTCATGTGCAGGGTTTCCGGCTCGCAGTCCAGCAAGCCCAGGCGCTCCATCTGCTCCATCATGGCCAGGCCGGCTTCCATGTAAAATTTCCTGATCCGGTGCAGGTGTTCCGGGCGGTCGTACAGGTCGTACAAAATAGGCTCGACCCCCCGAAGCACGGCTATGTTGTCCCAGGGGCCGTTGAGGAAGGCGTGCCCCGTCAAACGGACCGGCAGTATATCCCCGAACATTTCCCGGGCGAAATCCGCCCGCCGCGCGTCCAGCTCGGGATAAGCGATAAGTTCCGGCAGACGGAGCCGGTCGGCCTGCTCCTCCGTTTCCAGTTGGTCGCAAAAACGGCGGGACACGATTTCGTTGTCCTTGTCAAAGCGGAGAGCCATTGAGTGTTCGTTCACGCCCATGCCCGGGTCCTTGAACTCTTTGCGTATGCAAAACGCCGGATCCACCACCATGTCGGCCTGTATGTATTTCCACCGGTAGAGTGTCCGCCGCAGGGAGGTCTCCGCCTCCCGGGCCTCGGCGCTTTCGCAGCGGCAGGCTAGCGCGCCGTCAATGTCGATTTCATGCCAGGGGAGCTCGTGCAGCCAGACCAAGGGCCTCGCGGGCCGCAGGCTGTTGATGTTCCGGGCGCGTTCCTTCCTTTCGCGGTTCCTGTCGTCCGCCGCGATTTCTGCGTATTTCCCGGCCAACTCGCGCAGAATGGTTTTGTCGCGCTGGATTGCGCTCATGCGGCCCGCCTCCGTTCTATAAATTGTATAAACTGTATAAACTCAACCTTATTTCCGGCCAACGCCGTCCCCTATCAACCGCCGCAGCATGTCCCTGGCCTCTATGATATCCGCAATCTGCCGCTCGCCGGATATCTCCCGCTCGATGGTGATGGGGCGGTCATAGCCGATCTCCTTGAGCTTCGCGATCAGCGCCGGGTAATTGACCCGTCCTTGTCCCAGCGGTTTTTCCTCGCCCAGGTTTTTGCCGTCCGTGGGATACTCGCCGTCCTTGGCGTGGACGCCGCGCACGTATTTTCCAAGCACGTCCAGCGCGTCCACCGGGTTGGCTTTTCCGTACATCAGCAGATTTGCCGGATCCAGGTTGACGCCCACGCTGTCCAGGCCTATGTCCTCAATGGCGCGGCGCAGTGTCACGGGGGTTTCCTGGCCGGTTTCAAAGAGAAAATACTGCCCGTTTTCCTTGCAGCGCCCGGCAATATGCCGCAGAACCGGAATTATGCCGATATAATCCGGATCGTTAGGGTTTTCCGGAATGAAACCGGCGTGGGTGATTACGTCGGTAACACCCAGTTTGTGAGCGAACTCAACGCCCTTGACAAGCGTGTTCATACGGGCCAGCCGGTAAGCCGGCGGGACTATCCCAAGCGTTGTCGGGCCGTCGTAAAAATCGAATATCCCGGGCGCGCCCCAGCCGCACCAAAAAGCGGAAATCTCGATATTAAATTTTACCGCCGCGTATTTCACTTTGGCGGCGTATTCATCCGTAAAGCTCTCCTCCTCCCAGCAGGTCAGCTGGCAGGTCGGAAGCTCCATCTCGTTCAGTTTTTGAAAAGCCCTGCCCTCACCGATGTCGGGCAGCATGTACACAATGGTCCCCAGCTTTATCATTTAGCACCATCCCTATCGTGTTCGGAAGATTCTTCGCTGCGCTCGGAATGACAAAAAGAGGTTTATCCCGGTTACCGCCGGACGGCCCACGCCGGCCTGGTCTCCAACTCCCTGACCCATCCCCTCACCAGGCGATCCAGCCAATATTTACCGTTTTCCGGGGTGGCTTGCTTTGAGTCCAGCAGCCATTCTGGCCAGGGTTCCGGCAGTTCATCCAAGGCGTCCATGCGCACGGTTTCCGGGTAACCCGCCTGGATGAGCTGGGTTTCGCCAAGGCCGCCGTGCCCGAGGGGCACGGGGGAGTGTTCCGCCGGCGGGGGGAATTCCCCGACGCCGCAGACGCGAACCCAGTGAAAAACGTCTGGATGTGGGAGCTTGCCATAATCGCCCCAGCCCCATCTGTCCCCGTAATCGGAACGCGCGGTTTCTCTCAGAACCTCGCCGAAGGCCGTCCGCAGCCCGAGCTGCTGCAAGCCCTCCTGCCCCTGATGGTTCTGGATTATATAAATACGCCGCCAGCCCATGCGCATAAGGCCGCGCAAAATCTCCTTCGCGTAAGCCTTAAAAACGTCCGGGTCAAAGTCCACCTCGCCGTCGGTAACCAATCCCGCCCAAAGCGCGGTGGGCCCGTGATAAAACGGCGGCGCCGCCACGCAGTCGCAGGCCCGCTCCACCAGTTCCACGATTTCGTTGGCGATAAGATAATCGGTTCCGACGGGCAAATGCGGGCCGTGGTACTCCTGCACCCCGGCCGCCATGATAAGCGGCGTGTCGGCCGCGACCGCCGCCCGGATCTGCTCGGGCCGCATATGAGTAAGGTACATGTTCATTCACTCCCCTGGATTATGATCTTCCTTACCGTTCCAAACCGATGCTAAGCGCCAGGGCTGCCTCGGGCTCGAAAACGGACTCTATCACGGCCAGGCGGGATTTCGCGTCATAGCGCGCTTCGGCCGGCTTGCCGTCCAAAGTCACGGTCGGCCTGCTTTCGGCGTATATGTGCAGCCGGCCGGTGCCAAGGCCGGACAGCCTGGCCGACAACACTCCGCCCTCGTTCGCAAAGCGCGACAGTTCCACTCCCGTCCCGCACAGCAGACACAATCCGCCGGCCGGCCCGCCGCCGCGCACTACGGTGATCTCATTGCGGCCGGGGCGGATAACATCCGTCGGCAGTTTATGCGTGCCCCGAAGCCGGACGCCGTTTACAATAAGCTCGGCCGCGAACGGCCCCGAGCCCTTCATTTCAATATCAAAAACCCTATCCCCCCAGTGCAGGCCGCTAAGCGACATTTCGGCCCCGCCGTAAGGGTAAAAAGTCATGCCGCCCGCGTCAATGTCCACGCCGAAGACGCTGTGGATGACGTCGTCATACCAGGCGCGGATCGTAAAGCTGTACCAGGAGCCTAAAAGCGAGTTCCAGCGGTCCAGCTCGGGCTCGGCGGTGTCCGCGTAACAGGGGATCGCCTCGGGAATGGTCAGGTTGCTCACCCAGTAGGCCAGCCACCCGGCGTACTTGTCGACGAGCTCCCTGTCGTCCGAACGGTTGACGGCCCGCAGATAGTATTCGCAGACCACCGGCCACCAGCAGTGCATCTGGTTGCAGTCCCCGTCAAAGGCGGGGTTCCACCAGGCCACCTCCCGCAGCCCGGCCTCGCAGACCATGCCGTTTTTGTAGACTTCCAGGCAGCCGTTCATGACAGGGCCAAGCAGGTCGTAGAGATAATTGTTTTCCCATTTGACCGA
>WQUN01000080.1 GCA_009782085.1 Bacillota bacterium | reverse complement strand
TACACGACCTCTATGCCGATCTGCCTGAAACCGATTTTGCGGCGCTTGGCTTGTATCAGCATGTTTATCTCGTAGTCGTACTTCTGCCCCGTCAGCTTCGTCATCCACTCCAGCTCGGACGCGGGTATGCCGCGGAGCCCGGTCTGGGTGTCCGGAAGGTATACGTGGTACATCAGGCTGAAAAAGCGGCTCGTGACCCTGTTGCCCATCAGGCTGCGCCTGGGCACGGCGGCCCCGGCGAAATCCCGCACGCCCAAAATCAGGCAGTCCGGGGCCGCTGCCAAAGCCTCGGATATCCTGAATATGTCCCGCGGCGTGTGCTGGCCGTCGCAGTCCGCGGTTATCACGCCCGACACGGTGTCCCTGAGGTGTTCGAAACAGTAGGAAAAGGCGGTTTTCAGCGCCGCGCCCTTTCCCTTGTTCACGAGGTGCCGTAGGAGCACGACGTTCTCCCGGCTCCTCAGCTGCCTGAAGACCTTCTTGCTGGCGTCGGCGCTCCCGTCGTCCACGACAATGATCCTACCGGCACCCATTTTGGTCAGTTCGTCTACCAAAACAAGCATCTTTTTGTCGGGGTTAAGGGCGGGGATGACGATCGCGTGTTCCATATGTACCTCCTGGAGGCTGGAAGCTGGAAACTAGAAACTGGAAACTGGAAACTGGAAACTGGAAACTGGAAAAACCGATTATTTACGGTGTAAACATATTATATACGGTAATCAGGGTTTTGTAAATTCCAGTTTCCAGCTTCCAGCTTCTAGTTTCCTGTTTCTAGTACAGCATATCAAAAATAGTTGGGCGGTTTGTCATCCTGAGCAAAGCGAAGGATCTAAGATTCTTCGGCTTCGCCTCAGAATGACAATGTGTAGTTATTTTTGGGATGATATACTAGTTTCTAGTTTCTAGTTTCTAGTTTCCAGTTTCCAGTTTCCAGTTTCTAGTTTCTAGTTTCTAGCTTGCCAGCAGCCTCTCGATGACCTTTTCCGAAAGGCCGAACCCCTTGTCAGTCAGCGCGGCCCTTCCGTTTTCGACGCTTAGCAGGCCCAGCGAGGCCATCTCCCCTACCCTTCCGCCGAACGCGTCCCCGAACCGGACGCCGAACTCGCGCTCAAACCCGGGAAGGCCGATCCCCTCGGCCAGGCGAAGCCCGAGAAAGACGGTCTCCTCCACGGCTTCGCTCTTCGGCACGGGAATGCGGCAGGGGCGGCGGTTGGCCGTTAGGTCGCGCTGAATATACTCCGCCATGTCATACGGGTTGTTCCACCTGGCCCCCCCGAAGAACGAATGCGCGCCGAGGCCGAAGCCGAGCGTCGCTTCCCGTCTCCAGTATTTCATGTTATGCCTGCAAACGGAACCGTCCCGCGCGAAATTGGAGATTTCATACCTATTATAGCCGCTCCTTCCCAAAAACCCGACGCCGTCCTCGTACATGCGCCTGTCGGTCTCCTCGTCCGGAAGAACGAGCAGGCCCTTTTCGTTTTTCTCCCAAAACGGAGTGCCCGGCTCCAGGATCAGGCCGTAGGCGGAGATGTGCGCGGGGCGGGGCTCCAGCGACACGACGCTTTCCAGCGTCTCCATCCAGTCATATGTGCTCTGGCCCGGAAGGGCGAACATCAGATCCACGTTTATATTCGAAAAGCCCGCCTCCGCCGCGGACGAATACTGCCGCAAAAACTCGTCTTTGGTGTGGACGCGGCCTAGCGTTTTCAAAAGCCTGTCCTGCCAGGCCTGAAGTCCTATGCTGAGCCTGTTGACGCCGGCGGATTTCAGGGTTCGGAGCGTTTCAGCCGTCAGCGTGCCGGGGTTGGCCTCGACTGTGATCTCAGCGCCGGGCGCGATTTCGAACCTCCGTAACCCTTCGAGCACGCGCGCGAGCCAAAAAGACGGCGCCGCCGTCGGCGTGCCGCCCCCAATGAAAACCGTGTCGATCCGGCTGTCGCGAAGCTCTTCGCCGGCTTCTATCTCATCGAGGAGCGCGCGGAAATACGCCCCGACCTCGGCCTCCCGGCCGGCTACAGGCACGGACGGGAAGTCGCAGTAGGCGCATTTCGCCAGGCAGAAAGGGATGTGGACATAGACGCCGACGGAAGGCTTCATCTCACCGGTCATTCCAGATTCTTCTGGGCTTTTTTTGCCTCGCTTATCACCTCTTTGATAATTTCCTTGGCCTTGTCCACGTTGCCGGTGTCCAGCAACGCCTCGACGGAGAGCAGAAGCGTCAGTATTTCAAGTCTTGTCATATTTCCATTCCTCCTATTGTTTTTGCTATTGTTTTTGCTATTCTTCCTCCAGTTTCAGCACGCTCATGAACGCCGCCTGCGGCACCTCCACGGCCCCGATCTGCCGCATCCGCTTCTTGCCCTCCTTCTGCTTCTCCAGCAGTTTCTTCTTCCGCGTTATGTCGCCGCCGTAGCACTTGGCCAGGACGTCCTTGCGGAGGGCGCTGATCGTCTCCCGGGCGATGATCTTGGAGCCGATCGTGGCCTGTATCGGTATCTCGAACAGGTGCCTGGGTATCTCCTTTTTCAGCTTTTCGGCGATCCGGCGGCCCCTCTCGTAGGCCGAGGACGCGTGCACGATGAACGACAGCGCGTCCACCGCCTCGTGGTTCACCAATATGTCGAGCTTCACCAGCTCGCTTTCCCGGTACCCGGCCAGCTCGTAGTCGAACGACGCGTAGCCGCGAGTCCGGGATTTCAGCGTGTCGAAGAAGTCGTAGATTATCTCGTTCAAGGGCATACGGTAGCGCAAAATCGCCCGCGTGTCCTCCACGTACTCGATGCCCTCGTATTCCCCGCGCCGCTCCTGGCAAAGGTCCATCACCGCGCCGATGTACTCCTTCGGCAAAATGACCTCGGCCTTGACTATCGGCTCCTCCATCCGCTCGACCCTGGAGACGTCCGGCATGTCGGTGGGGTTCGTAAGGTCGAAGGAAGTCCCGTCCGTCAGAAAGACCTTGTATATAACGCTCGGCGCGGTTGTCACCAGGTCAAGGTTGTACTCGCGCTCGAGCCTCTCCTCGATTATCTCCAGGTGCAAAAGCCCCAGGAACCCGCAGCGGAAGCCGAAGCCCAGCGCCACGGAAGTCTCCGGCTCGAAGGAGAGCGCGGCGTCATTCAGCTTCAGTTTCTCCAGCGAATCCCGAAGCTCCGGGTATTTCGCGCCGTCCGACGGGAATATGCCGCAAAAGACCATCGGATTGGCCTTCTTGTAGCCGGGGAACGGGTCGTCGGTCGGGTTGTCGGCCCCGGTCACGGTGTCGCCGATGCGCGTGTCGGCGACGTTCTTGATGCTGGCGGTCAGATAGCCCACGTCCCCGGCCCGTAGCTCGTCGCAGGGGATAAACTTGCCCGGCCCGAACACGCCGACCTCCACCACGTCGAATACCTTCTCCGTGGCCATGAACAGCGCGTTCATGCCCTTGCGCACCTTGCCGTCCAGCACGCGCATGAACACTATCACGCCCCGGTAGGCGTCGTAGACCGAATCGAAGATCAGCGCCCGAAGCGGCGCGTCCTCGTCGCCGCCCGGCGAGGGGATGTCCGAGATTATCCGTTCGAACACCCGGTCGACGTTTAGCCCCGTCTTGGCGGAAATGCGCGGCGCGTCCCGCGCAGGCAGGCCGATTATGTCCTCGATCTCCCGCGCGGCCTCGTCCGGGTCGGCGGCGACGAGGTCGATCTTGTTGATGACCGGGACGACCTCCAGGTTATGCTCCAGCGCCAGGTAGACGTTCGCTAAAGTCTGCGCCTCCACGCCCTGGGTCGCGTCCACGACGAGCACGGCCCCCTCGCAGGCGGCCAGGCTCCGGCTGACCTCGTAGTTGAAGTCCACATGCCCCGGCGTGTCGATGAGGTTAAGTACATACTCCTCCCCGTCCGGGGCTTTATGCACCAGACGCACGGCCTGGGCCTTTATGGTGATCCCGCGCTCGCGCTCGAGCTCCATGTTGTCCAGGACCTGGTCCTGCATCTCGCGCTCGGTCAGCAGGCCGCAGCCCTGGATGAGGCGGTCGGCGAGGGTGGACTTGCCGTGGTCGATATGGGCGATGATGCAGAAGTTGCGGGTGTGGAGCTGGCGTGGGGTGGGCAAGGTAATTCCTCCATAAAATATCGTGCCTAATGACTGCATAAGGCGGGAATAATCATCTCGATCTGTCCGTTATCTTTTTCCCGTGTTCTTTATCCGCTAAATAGTTGTCGATTACTGACGAGACATAACAGGACAAAGTGCAACCTTTTTCTTTCGCCTCGACAGATAGCATTGCAATAATTGAATCCTCCAGGTCTACCAATATTTCAGACAATTGAATCCCTCCAAAGCACAAATCCTAGATTGTCGGTCATTACTATTCACTCTTCACTATCATCTATTCACTGCGCGGCCCCGCCGCGCTACTCCCTCTCATACCTCATCCCAGGCAGTTTCCTAATCAAGCCCTTCAATTCCAGCATCATCAGCACGTACCCCACCGTCTGCGCCTGGGAGTTGGACCTGGCGACGATCTCGTCGAACGCCGCAGGCCCGTCCTTCAGGGCGTCGTATATGATCCTCTCGTCGGGCGCGAGGCTTTTCACGGCCTCTTTCACGAGCGCCCCGGAGGAGCCGGCTGTTTCCCGCCGTTTCTCGATCCCGAGGAACTCCAGCACGTCCTCGCAGCAAGTCGCGACGCCGGCGCCTTCCTTTATCAGGGCGTTCGTGCCCTCGCTCAGGCGGCTGGTCACGTTGCCGGGCACGGCCATCACGTCCCGGCCCTGCTCCAGCGCCTCGCTCACGGTGATCAGCGTGCCGCTGCGCTTCGCGGCCTCCACGACCACGACGGCGGAAGAAAGGCCGCTGATTATCCGGTTGCGCGCCGGGAAATGCCCGGGCGCGGGCGGCGTGCCGGGCGGATATTCTGATATGACGCAGCCGTTTCGGATTATAGCCTCGCGAAGCGTCTTATTTTCGGCGGGATAACATATGTCCGCGCCGCAGCCCAGGACAGCCACCGTCTTGCCGCCGCCCTCCAGCGCGCCGCGGTGGGCCATCGCGTCGATGCCCTTGGCCATGCCGCTCACGATGACGACGCCGTTTTCGGCCAGGCCCCGGCTGAGCTTCCGCGCGACGGACAGGCCGTACTCGGAGCAGCGGCGCGAGCCTATGACGCTCACCATCGGCGGGAAAACCGCCCCGGCGCTTCGCTCCGCCGCCCCAGGGCTTTGCCGCGACACCCATGAGATTTGCCCAGACTCCACGGGGCTTTGCCATGACGCCCCGGCGCTTCGCTTCGCTGCCTCTGCGCTTCGCCTTGACGCCCCGGCGTTTTGCCCCGTTACCACGGCGTTTTGCTCTTCCGTCCCTGCTTTTTGTTCCTCCGCATGGCCGCCCGGCCGCGTGCTTTCTTTTCGCGCAAGCGGCCCTCCGGAGGACGGGAATTCCGATACGGGCATTTCGCCGATGATATAGAGCCCGGCGGGCGGATCCTGTATCTCCCTTAACAGCGGCGGATAATCCGGGTCAAAGTAGGAGATATAGCCGATGCCGGCGCGCTCCAGCCTTTCGGAGCAGTCGTCGAGGGCCTGGCGGTCGCGGCGCTCGGTCAGGCGGGCAATGTTCTGGCCGGTCAGGCACGGAGCCGTGCGCAGCAGCTCATTGGGCGCGTCAAAAACGGCCCGCGCGGAGCCGAAGAAGCGCACGAGCTCGAGCTGCTTTTTCGGGCCCAGGCCGTCGATTTGGGAAAGCCAGATGAGGTAGGGAGTGTCGGACATAATTATCCTTCCGAAAATTTTCCTTGTCTTTTCCGTACGATGGAGTATACAATTAATCCGCCGTTATTTCAACAGATATTCTATAGACCTCCTCGGAAATTAAAAGCGATTTTCAAAATTAATAAGGCCGCAGATCAGTGACAAACGTAATCCAAAACGTTTACGGCGATTGCGATATTTGT
>WQUN01000079.1 GCA_009782085.1 Bacillota bacterium | reverse complement strand
TAGCAAGCCTGCTCATAATCTTTCGGCAATCCTGCCATCAAATATGCTATGTTTTCCATTTCTATCGCCCTTGATTAGTATATAACTTTTTTTGCATGCTGTCAATTTATGTTAGTGCATATGGGGCTCTGCTCCCGCCGTAAATCAGAAACAGATCAAAAGAGGCAGGAGCAGAGCCCTGCCCTACATGCGGTTTGTGCATTTCTCCATAAATTAGACTGATGTGTCAATAGACCTCCTCGGGAATTATTTTCCGGCGTCTTTGCGGCCATTTTTCCGGATTGCCGCGTCAGCGTCTCCTATACCGGATGCAGAAAACATTTGCCGACGACGAGCCGACACGACGAGCGCTTCAGCGGCGTGTCGGCGACAGAGGAGGCTAATGTTTTCGCACTCCGGTATAGCAGACCTCCTGCAAGTATGCGTCGTCGTCGCTTCCTTGCACTCCAAAAAAATGTCGCGCAAATCCGCCGAAAACTAATTCCCGAGGAGGGCTAATATACATGCCGCGCGTTCAACGGCCCCATACTCTTGTAAAGCGTCTCCCCGAGGCCGATCCCGCCGCTTTCGGCGGCGGCCTTCGCGTATTCCTCGTCCAGCATGTCGCGGAAAATCTCCGTTGACCGGTCGTTTTGCGCAGGTCCGTTTTCCCCGGAAAACGAGGTCTTTCTCATCTCGCGGAATATGATCTGCAAAAAGTACGACTCGAAATCCCGGCAGGCCCGCTTCAGGGCCGCGTCGTCCCCGCTTTCCCGCGCCTTTTCGGGGGCCGGCCGGAACGCGCCCGGCCGCCCGGCCGCGGCCGGCGGCAGGGGAGAGGGCAGGGTTAGAGCCATTGGGTTGAAAGAAATATCCACCGCGTTGTCACCTCTTCAAATTACTGGCCGTCTGGAGCATGTCGTCCGAAGTCGTGATCGTCCTGGAATTCAGATCAAAGGCCCGCTGGGCCACGATAAGGCTTATCATCTCCTCCGCCACCTGGACGTTGGACATCTCCAGAACGCCCTGGCGCAAAACGCTCCGCGTGTTGGTGTCGCCTTCGGCCTCCGCGAGCGGCTGGCCGGACGCCGCCGTCAGGCTGTAGAGGTTCGAGCCGATCGCCTCGAGGCCCTGCGGGTTCGCGAACTGGACGATGCGTATCTGCAGCCCCAGGTCGGACACCAGGCCCTCCGGCGCGTTGTATGTCAGAATGCCGTCGGCGTCCGCGTTTATGTCGCTTGCCGGGATTCCGGGGGGGATCACGATCGGGCCGCCGTCCACGCCTAGCACCGGCCAGCCCTCCGAGGTAACGAGCATGTTCCCGTCCGCCCCGGCGCTGAACTTGAACGAGCCGTCCTTGGTGTATTTTTCGTCGCCCTCGCCGCGCGAGACGGCGAAAAAGCCGTCGCCCTCGATCGCCAAGTCCTGCATGTGCTCCGTGTTCTGGAGATTGCCCTGGGTGAATATCCTGGAGACGGCGGCCGGCCTTACGCCGAGGCCGACCTGGAGGTTGACGGGCCGGCCGGTCCGGTTCGACGGGTCCAGGTCGGCCCGCTGCATGGTCTGGTAAAGAAGGGACTTGAATTCGAGCCGCTCTTTCTTGTAGCCGTAGGTGTTGACGTTCGCGATATTGTTGGAAATGGTGTCGACGTTCTGCTGCTGGCCGATCATGCCGGTCGCGGCCGTCCAAAGGGAACGCATCATGTCAGTCTCTCCTGTCGGAATAATGTCGGTGGGTATGGTACGTTTATTTCCTTGCTATGTCGTTCACCGCCCGGCCGAGCTCCGTGTCGTGGAGCGAAACCAGGCGCGAGTTGGCCTCATAGGCGCGGGACGCCGCGATCATGTCCACCATCTCCCTGACGGAATTCACGTTGGAAGCTTCCAGGAAGCCCTGGCTGACCGCGCCGCCGAAAGCCGCCGGCGCGCTGTCGCCCGTGGCTTCGCAGAGGTTGTCTCCGGTCTTGCGCAAAGTGTGGTAATCCTCAAAATCCGCCATGTAAAGCGTGTCCACATACACGCCGTTCGAGTAGATCCCGCCCGACGCGTCCACGGTGATATTCCCCGGCGGGATGGTTATCGCCCCGTTTCGGCCGGCGACGGCGTAGCCCTCCGAGGTCACGAGAACGCCGTCGGCGGACAGGGCGAAGGCCCCGTCGCGGGTGTACATCTCTCTTGTGTTCCCGCCGGCGTCCGTCGCCGACACGCGGAAAAAGCCGCCCCCGCTTATCGCCAGGTCCAGCGGCGCGCCGGTTTTCTGCGGCGAACCGTCGGAGAAGTCCGTGTAGACGTCGTCCACGAACAGCCCCGGCGACCATCTGCCGACGGGGCTTGTCCCCGCCAGGATAAAACTTGTGATTCGATACGCTTCCGGTTCCGCTTCCCCAAGCCTCTGCGTGAGTTCCTCCGCGAACGAGCGTGTGACCGCGAGGTCGCGCTTGTAGCCCGTGGTGTTGACGTTCGCGATGTTGTTCGCGATAACGTCCATCCGCTGCATTTCCGTCGTCATGCCCAGCGCGGAGGTGTAAAGTCCCTTGATCATGCGCGCGGTCTGCCTCCCGATGTCAATTATAATGTCAAAAAAGTGATTATCCCGGCGCTATTCCCTGGGCGTGAAGGACGCGACGGCCTGCTCCCCGCTTTCCAGCGTCACGACGATCTGCACCGGCCAGTCCGGGGTGGCGGGGCCGACCTTTATCGCGCAGGGTTCCCCGACGGTCCCGTCGTACGCGGTACTCGTGGTTTTGTAGAATACAGCGGCCTTATACGCCCTGCCCGTGTATTTTGCGCCGGAAACGAGCAGGTTGACGACCTCGTTTTTGGACGGGCTCGCGTTGTCCAGAGAGACGATAAGGGGGCTGTATGTAAGAGTCGCCGTGTTCGTGCCCTCGTCCCAGTCGAGGGTGGCCCCGAAAGCGTCCGCCGCGCCGCGGAGCTGTATGTATGTGCGTCCGTTGTAAAGCAAGGTGGGCGTGTCTGTCATTTTTCCGTTCACGGCGAGCTTCACGCGGCCGAAGATCACGTCGATGGTCCCGGAGGATTCGGCGTATACGGAGACGGCTGTGGCCAGGATAATGCCGCAAATGATGCCCGCAAAGAATTTTTTCACTGTGATCACCTCTTTTCTTTGGTTGAGTTCCCTCGGAAAGTCAAAAACCGCATAAGAGCTGTCATTCTGAGTGTTAGCGAAGAATCTTCCCCCATTGTCACGGCGCAATTTTGGGAAAAGACCCTTCGCTTCGCTCAGCTGACAACTGGGATTTATTGGTTTCCGAGGGTGCTCTTGGTTATCTGCGTATCATGATTCCCTTCATCAGTCCTTCATTGTGAAACCGCATAATAATCCCTTTTTCGTCTTCATTGCAGCCGAGCAGAATTTTTATCTCCGAATCCCTTTTGAGCAAATCCACCGTGCAGACGACAGCGTTACAGGATTTGTCGGCGAGTGAGCCCATCCACACGTCGATCCCGCCGCCGTCCGTCGAACGCGTGTTTTCGAGATAGCCGTAATCCACTTCATATACAAAATCATATTTTGGATGTTTCGAGCCTTTGGGCCTGTCGATCACGATCTTGGATTCCGAGACGAGCCTGTCGACCGCGAGCCAAAACGCCCTGTCCGCGTCGGTCATTGTGTACCTCCATAGAATGTGGAATGGGAGGGAAATTATACTATGGAAACTAATATCGCCTCCACTATCTCCTCCTCGCTCATCTGCTCCCTGATTATTTTCTCATTGATCAGTTTTTCATTGATCCCCGTCCGGTTTGCCAGATAATCCCTTTCTTTCCACCATTCCCGCATTTCCCGCTCTCCGAAATCGCCGGCGCTCGGCTTTTGCGCGTGCCGGCGAAGGGTTTCTTCAAACGTGAGTTCAAAATAGTACGCGTATACCTGTCCGCCATATATTTTTTCTATCAACTTGAACAGCTCCAAGTACCATTCCGTATACAGAATTCCTTCGATAATCGCTATTTCGCAATTTCCGCGCGCGAAAAGGACGAGCTCCCGCAGCAAGTCTATCGACTTATTACCGGGCCCGTCCCTGACGCAAATACTACTAATATCTCTTTCCCGGCCTGATGTCCCTGGGGTCGATCTTTCCGGCGGAGATGTATTCGATATATTTCCCCGTGCCTATCGCCACGCAGGACACGGAATCCTCCGCGACGATGGTCTTTATCCCCGTCTTTTGCCTCAGCAGCTTGTCAAAACCGTTCAGCAGGCTCCCGCCGCCGGTCATGACGATGCCCCTGTCGGAGATGTCCGACGCCAGCTCCGGCGGCGTCTTTTCGAGCACCATGTGCACGGCGTCGATGATCGTCGAGACGGACTCGTTCAGCGCCTCCATCATCTCCTCAGACGACGCCTCGATCGTCCTCGGCAGGCCGGTGACGAGGTTGCGGCCGCGCACCTCCATGTAGGCGGGCACGGTGCGCTCGAAGGCCGTTCCGATGTTTATCTTCAGGTCCTCGGCGGTCCGCTCGCCGATCAAGAGGTTGTGCTTCTTTCTCATATAGCGGACGATCGCCTCGTCGAAATTGTCCCCGGCGACCTTCAGAGACGTCGACACGACGCACCCGCCCAGGGAGATCACGGCCACGTCGGTCGTCCCGCCGCCGATGTCCACGACCATGCTCCCGCAGGCCCTGGAAATGTCGATCCCGGCGCCGATCGCGGCGGCTACCGGCTCCTCTATCACAAAGACCTGCCTGGCGCCGGCCTGCTTCGTGGCGTCCTCCACGGCGCGCCGCTCGACCTCCGTCACGCTGGACGGCACGCAGACCGCTATGCGCGGCTTTCGGAAAAGCATCCGCCCGACGGACTTTGTAATAAAGTATTTGAGCATCTTTTCCGTGATGTCGTAGTCGGAGATAACGCCCTCCCGCAGCGGCCTGATGGCGACGATATTGCCGGGAGTCCTCCCGAGCATTCTCCGCGCCTCCTCGCCGACGGCGAGGATCATGTTCGTGTTGTTGTCGATGGCGACCACTGACGGCTCCTGCAAAATGATCCCCTGCCCCCTCATGTAGACGAGGACGCTGGCGGTGCCCAGATCTATCCCGATATCGGTACCCATGATATGTCTCCCCGGTTATCCGTTCCCGCGCCAAAACGGCGTTCCGGCGGGGTAACGCCGATCCTGTGAATGCGGATTCCTCTACAATAATATAACCGATTCCGACAAAAAGCAAATCTATTTTTCGCGGCAAATTCCCAATAAGGCGGTAAAAAACCGTTGTAGGGTGCAGCAAATTTTCGTGGTATACGCCATAATACAGTAGGGGACGCCGCCTCGGCGTCCCGTAGTTGTCGGCAGATTCAGGTAACGGGACGCCCTGGGGGGCGTCCCCTACGATTTTCCTATGATATACCACGAAAATTTGCTGCACCCCCGTTGTAAACCGCTATTGACTGTAAAAGCCATGTTTGGTATAGTCGTTTCGATTTGAAATGAGCTGAAAACGAGCGCGAAACGACTGTTGTTCTATCGCGCGAAGTTTGAAGCTCAATTTCAAACGAAACGACAATATCATGCACAAAACTTATTACACGAGCGCGCGCCATGGGGTCGGATACGCCGGAGGTCAAAAGATGAATTTTTGGGAACTTTTCCTGATCGCCGCCGGGCTTTCGATGGACGCCTTCGCCGTGTCCGTCGGCCTCGGGCTTTCGTCGTCCGGAGCCGCGATAAGAAAGGCGCTGACCGCGGGGGCGTATTTCGGGGTTTTTCAGGCGGTCATGCCGGTTGTCGGGTATATGGCGGGGGCTCTGTTCGCCAAACAGATCGTCGCTTACGACCACTGGATCGCGTTCGGCCTGCTCTGTTTTCTCGGCTGGAAAATGATCGCCGGGGGGTTGAAGAAAAAGGGCTGTCTCGACAGGGAGTGCCCCGCCGGCGGCTGCCGCGACAGGGAGTGCCCCGCCGGCGAACGCCCGCCTGACGGGGAAGTTTCCCTGAGACCGGCGCGTATGCTGCCGCTGGCCTTAGCCACCAGCATCGACGCCCTGGCCGTGGGTGTGTCGTTCGCGTTCCTCAGGGTAAGCCTCGCCCCGGCGGCAGCCGTCATCGGCCTCACCACGCTTTTGCTGTCGGCGGCCGGGGTGAAGATCGGAAACCTCTGCGGAACGAGGTTAAAGTCCTGGGCGGAGATCGCCGGCGGCGCCGTTTTGGCGCTGATAGGCGTCAAGATATTGCTGGAGCATTTGGGGATCATCGGATTTTGAAGATTGGTATAAATCCTGACGGAGGAATTCCCAGCTATGAACTATTACCTTAACAGCCCGGAAGCGGTTATGCGGGAATTAGGAACGTCGGAGGCGGGCCTGTCGGAGGAGGAAGCCGCGAAAAGGCTCACCGAAAACGGCAGGAACGAGCTCGCAAAGGCCAAAAAGAAGAGCCTGCTCCGCCGCCTCGCCGGGCAGCTCGTCAACCCGATGGTCCTGGTGCTCCTGGCCGCGGCCGCCGTTTCGGCCGTGATCGCCGCGACATCGGCGGGGGGCGGGGGCGTATACGAGTACGCCGAGGCCGGCATCATCCTCGCCGTGGTCGTCCTTAACAGCGTGCTGGGCGTCTTTCAGGAGAGCAAGGCCGAAAAGGCCATAGAAGCCCTGCGGGAGATGAGCGCCGCCACGGCGAAGGTCCGGCGCGGGGGAACAGTGTCCCAGATACCGGCCGGCGAGCTGGTCGTCGGCGACATCGTGACGATCGAGGCCGGGGACGCGATCCCGGCCGACATGCGCCTGATACAATGCGCCAGCCTCAGGGTGGAGGAGGCCGCGCTGACGGGCGAATCGGCGCCGGTGGACAAGCAGACGGCCGCTCTGCGCGGGGACAGGGCGGGAGGCGTCCCCCTGGGCGACCGGAAAAACATGGTCTATATGGGTTCCGGCGCGGCCTACGGCCGCGGGACAGGCGTCGTCGCCGCCACGGGCATGGCTACCGAGATGGGAAAGATCGCCGGGATCCTCGAGAGCACGAAGGAGAGCGAGACGCCCCTGCAAAAGCGCCTCTCCCAGCTCAGCAAAATCCTGAGCGTCCTCGTGCTGGGCATCTGCGCCGTGATCTTCGCCGTCCAGCTTCTGACCGCGAGGGATTTGGGCGCGGAAGCGGTCCTGGGCAGTTTCATGCTGGCCGTGTCTCTGGCCGTCGCCGCCATACCCGAGGGGCTGGCCGCTGTCGTGACGATAGTGCTGTCGATAGGCGTGACGAACATGGCGAAGAGAAACGCCATAATCCGCCGGCTGACCGCCGTGGAGACCCTCGGCTGCGCCCAGGTGATCTGCTCCGACAAGACCGGCACGCTCACCCAGAACAAAATGACGGTGGTCGAAAGCTACGGCGACAAGGAACTGCTGGCGAAGGCGATGGCGCTCTGCTGCGATTCGACCGTCTCGCCCGGCGGCGCGATCATGGGCGACCCCACGGAAAACGCCCTTGTGGCTTTCGCGCAAAAACTGGGTTTGGACAGAAACGACCTGGCGGCGGAGTATCCGCGCGTGGCCGAGGCGCCGTTTGACAGCGTCCGCAAGATGATGTCCACCGTCCACAAAACGAGCGAAGGAATCGTCCAGTACACCAAGGGCGCGCCGGACGAAGTCCTGCGCGTCTGCACGCACGCCCTTGCCGGCGGGCGGAGGGTCCCGCTGACCCCGGAGATCGTCCGGGAGATAACCGCAAAAAACGGGGAATTCGCCGACAGGGCGCTGAGGGTGTTGGCCTGCGCGTACAGGGAATGGGATTCGGTTCCCGGCGACGGCTCTCCCGGTGATATGGAACAGGATCTGACATTCATCGGCTTGGAGGCGATGATCGACCCTGTCCGCCCGGAGGTCGGGCCGGCGGTCGACGCCTGCCGGAGTTCCGGCGTCAAAGTCGTGATGATAACCGGCGACCACAGGGAGACGGCCGCCGCCATAGCAAGGGAGCTCGGTATAATCACGGACGGCGGCCAGGCGATGACAGGGCGCGAGCTGGACGGGCTCTCCGACGGCGAGTTTGAGAAGCGCGTCGGGAACACCTTTGTCTACGCGAGGGTGCAGCCGGAGCATAAGGTGCGCATAGTCAATATGTGGAGGAAAAAGGGCTTCGTCACCGCGATGACCGGAGACGGCGTGAACGACGCCCCCGCCGTAA
Organism: Bacillota bacterium; assembly: GCA_009782085.1. Classification (GTDB taxonomy): domain Bacteria; phylum Bacillota; class Clostridia; order Lachnospirales; family WQUN01; genus WQUN01. The sequence goes on along the minus strand of WQUN01000079.1, from coordinate 5,946 downwards.
AGTCGGGCGACATAGGGATAGGTATGGGCGTGGCGGGCACGGACGTGACGAAGAACGTGGCCGACATGATCCTGGCCGACGACAACTTCGCCACGATCGTCTCCGCCGTGGAGGAAGGCCGCCGGATATACGACAACATCAGGAAAACGATACAGTTCCTGCTCTCGTCCAACCTGAGCGAGGTCATCTCCATTTTCGCCGCCACGATGATCGGTTTTGTGCTGTTCAAGCCCGTGCACCTGCTGTTCATAAACCTAATCACCGACAGCCTGCCCGCCGTCGCCCTGGGCATGGAAAGAGCCCAGCCGGGCATCATGGAGCGTCCGCCGCGCGGGCGGAGCGAAGGCGTTTTCTCCGGCGGCCTCGGCGCGGATCTGCTGTACCAGGGAGTCCTGATCGCGGCGCTGACGCTCTGCGCGTATTTTATAGTGGATATCTGGGACGGGCACGAGGTCGCGATGACGTCGGCGTTTCTCACCATGTCCATGTGCGAGATATTCCACGCCTTCAATATGCGCTCCCAGCGGGGGAGCGTATTCGCCATCAGAACCCGTAACAACGTGCTGCTGGCCGCGATGGCGCTTTCGCTGGCGCTGACGCTTCTGGTCATATACGCGCCGTTTTTGGCCGAACTGTTCTCGCTGAGGGTGTTGTCCGGAAAAGAGCTGGCCGTGTCGCTGGGGCTTTCGGCCTCGATTGTGCCGCTGGTGGAGGCGGTGAAGGCCGCGCAGCGGGGCCGGCGGATAAAAAGATAAAGACAAAGATTGGCAACGCGGATTTAACGGATAAAAACGGATCAGCACGGATAAACAAAACATATTTATCCGCTAAAATCCGCTTCTATCCGCAAAAATCCGCGTTGTGAATCCTTTCTGTAGTCGTTTCGTTTGAAATTGAGCTTCAAACTTCGCGCGAAACGCCCCTGAAGATTGGTCGTTTCGCGCTCGTTTTCAGCTCATTTCAAATCGAAACGACTTTGTCATTCCCTTGTCTGCTGTGCTCCGTAAATCATTTTCAAGGGTATAGGCACGCCGCTGATCGGAACGATGTCGTTCGCGATGACGGCGTCGCTTATCAGAACGGGCCTCGGCGGCAGTTTGACCGGCGGGGCCGCCGTGGAGACCGTCTGCTCGAGAGTCGCGACGTAGCGCTCGAGGCTTCGGAAGTCCCTTTCCGTGATCGATAGCTTCCGCTCCAGTTCCTCCAGCCGCGCCTCGCTTTTTTCGGAGATCGTCTGCCACGCGATGATTCTGTCGTCGATCATTTTTTCACGGCTCTCGCGCTTGTTCTTCGAGAAAGCGAACGCCAGCTTGAGGAGCGCGATCAGTCCGCCTCCCAACGCAAACGAGATCAGTTCCATAGTAATCTCACGATCCATAGCCGCCGCCCACTTCCGTTCGAATCAGTTTTCGCTCGGTATATAGGAACAAAAATCTGCGGAAGCAGACCGTCCCCGTCAGCGCCTCGAAAAATATGAGCGCGTAGTCGCCGTTCCAGAAATTGCCGTCGCGAGCGGAGCAGACGGCGTTAAGGACCATAAAGACCGCGTCGACGGCCACAAAGGCGATAAGCATAGGTATCTTGCCGTAACCGTTGTTCGACGTGTAGGTCACGCCGAAGAGTATCGCATTCAGTATTATAAACATTCCGCAGAGGAACGAAAAGCTGAAAACGAAAAACACATTGATCGCCGCCCAGCCGCCGCCCGTCTGCATAGCCCTCATGAAAGCCAGGGCGAAGAGGATGTTGATGGCGTAAACGAAACGCATGGCTACGCGGTCGATTTTTTCCGATGTCATGTATAGTTTGGTCATAAAGCGCCTCCTTTGGATTTATCATGTCCTAATACATAATATGGACAATGCCCCCCGCATGTTCGTAAAAAATCCGCTTTCCGCAAAAATATTTTACCTGATTTTGGCAGAAATCTGTTGATAATTTTTCGGTATGTTCGGCCTGTTAATTATTTTTTTATGTGCTACAATAATAAAATCACACGGACAGCGATATGAATCAGACGAATTTGAACGGGGGATGACGTTGGAACTGGATGGCAAGATATACCGGCGCTACACGAAAGAGCTTATCAACTCCGACGCGACCGTCTACGACCTTTTCAAATGGAAAAAGACGGACGTCAGGCTTACGAGCTATGCCACCGGCAAGGTGCTCACCGACATGAAAGACCTGGAGTTCCCGGAGGGATACTCCCAGAGCGCCTGCGACATCATCGCCAGCAAGTATTTCCGGAAAAAGGGCGTGCCTGGGGCCAGCGGCTATGAGCATTCGATGCGCCAGGTCGCGCACAGGATGGTCTCGTTCTGGACGGACGCCCTGTACGACGAGGTGATGATCTCGGAAGACCAGAAGCAGATCGTCTACGACGAGCTGGCCTACATGCTTTTGGCGCAGATGTGGGCGCCGAACACACCGCAATGGCTTAACACCGGCCTGAAACGCGCCTACGGCATAACGGGGAATCCGGAGGGGCACTATTATTACGACGAGGAGAGCGCCTGCGTCGCCGCGTCTTTGGACGCCTACACCCGGACGCAGGGCTCCGCCTGTTTTATCATCAGCGTGAGGGACTCCCTGATGGGCGAGAAATCCCTGACCGACCAGCTTACCACGGAGACGCTTCTTTTCAGGTACGGCTCGGGCGTCGGGACGAACTGGTCGCCGATCCGAGGGAAAAACGAGTTGCTGTCTGGCGGAGGCAAGTCCTCCGGGTTGATGAGCTTCCTGAAGGTCTTTGACAGGAACGCCGGCGCAATAAAATCCGGGGGCACGACGCGCCGCGCGGCCAAGATGAACATCCTCGACCTCGACCACCCGGAGATCACCGACTACATAATGTGGAAGGCCCGCGAGGAGGACAAGGTCGTCGCGCTGGGCAAGATGGGCTATTCGACCGCCATGGAGGGCGAGGCCTACGAGACCGTCTCCGGCCAGAACGCCAACAACTCCGTGCGCGTGCCCGACTCATTCATGCAGGCTCTGGACGACCCGGACGCCGTCTGGCGGACCAAGGGCAGGATCGACTCTTCCTCCGACGGGGAGATACCCGTTTCGGAGCTCTGGAACGCCGTCACATACGCGGCCTGGCGCTGCGGCGACCCCGGCGTCCAGTTCGACGACACGATCAACGCCTGGCATACCTGCCCGGCGGGGGAGGACGGCGAAACCGGCGCCAAGCACAACCGTATAAACGCCTCGAACCCCTGTTCCGAGTACATGTTTCTGGACGATACGGCCTGCAACCTGGCCAGCGTGAACGTCCTGAAATTCTATGACGCCGAAAGCGATTCCTTTGACATAGACGGCTACCTGCACACGGTCAAGATGGTGCAGATGGTCCTGGAGGCCACGATCCACTGGGGCCAGTTCCCGACCAAGGACACGGCGCGCAAGTCCTATATGTTCAGGACGACGGGCATCGGCCTGGGGAATCTGGGCTCGCTGTTCATGCACATGGCCATGCCCTACGATTCCGAGGAGGCCAGGACAATGGCGGCCGGTCTTTGCAGCCTGATGACCGGCTATTCCTATTATATATCCGCGCTTATGGCGGAGAAAGCCGGGCCGTTCCCGTGCTTCCACCTGAACGGCGAGCCGATGAAAAAGGTCGTCCGCAACCACGCCCGCGCCGCGAACTACAGCGAGAGGGACAAGGTCATGGAGGACATGCCCTACGAGCCGGTCAGGATCGACCACGGCCTGCTCAGGAAGATGGGATTTTCCGACGTCGCGGACGCCCTCTGCGAGGTCTGGGCCGACGCCATAGACGCCGGCGGGAGGTACGGCTACCGGAACGCCCAGGTGTCAGTCCTGGCGCCGACCGGCACCATCTCGTTCGCGATGGACTTCGCCACGACTTCCTCCGAGCCGTTTTTCAGCCACGTGGCCTATAAGAAGCTGGCCGGGGGCGGGTTCATGACGATCGTGAACCCGGACATACCCGCCGCCCTGAAAAAACTCGGCTATACGGCCGCGCAGGCCGCGGAGATCGAGGGCTACGTCATGCGCAAAGACGAGCACGGCGGAATCCTGGACGGAAAGATAGAAGGCGCGCCGCATTTGAAAAAGGAGCACTACGCCGTCTTTGACACCGCCGGCAGGTGCGGGACCGGCGAGCGCTGCATCAGCCCCGAGGGGCACGTGCGCATGATGGGGGCTATGGCCCCGCATATCGCCGGCGCTATTTCGAAGACCGTGAACCTCCCCCGGGAGGCGACCGTGGAGGACGTGGACATGATCTACCGCATGTCCTGGGAGCTGGGCGTCAAGGCCATCGCGCTCTACCGGGACGGCTGCAAGGCCAGCCAGCCGCTCAACACCGTCAAGAACGGCGCGAGGGAGCGCGGCTTCAGCGAGTATACCTACCAGGAACTGATAGACTATATCAACACGAAAAAGACGGTCTACAAGCCGCTCCGGGTGAAGCTCTCCGGCATACGGACGGCTCATGTCCACGTGGCGGCTATAAACGGCCTCCGGCTCTATATAACCACGTCCTTCTACGACGACGGGCGGTTGGGGGAGATATTCATCTCCTCCGGGCGGCAGGGCTCGCTCACCAAGGGGCTTTTGGACAGCCTCTCCACCACGATCTCCGAGATGCTCCAGTACGGCGTGCCGGCCAAGGATATCGCCGGGATGCACCGCGGCCATAAGTACGAGCCGAACGGGATCGTGACAGAGCACCCGAACATCAAGTTTGTCGATTCGATATCCGACCTGATAAGCAAGATAATAGAGATAGAGATGGGCGATTACAGCCACTGCCAGGTGAAGCCCGAGGGCTACGCCGACAAGAGCCCCCAGGTCCTTAAAAATGAGGTCATGAACGGGCACTACACCGTGAACGACTACATCCAGGGCGAGGTCTGCCCCTACTGCCAGAGCGCGAAAATGGTCAAGAACGGCTCGTGCAAGGTCTGCACGGAGTGCGGCTCCACGACGGGGTGCAGCTGATTGAACTGCCGACTGAACTGCTGACCAAACCGTAGGCTTATCATTAACCTGTTGACATTGGAGGGAACAGAGCATGAACGAGACGCTGAAAACCATCGCCGAACGCTATTCATGCCGCGACTTCGCCGACACGCCGCTTTCGGAGGATCTGGTCAAGGCGCTTGCCGGGGCCGCCCTCGCGGCGCCCAGCGGCATGAACCGCCAGCCCTGGCATGTCGTCGCGATCACCGACAAGAGGCTCATCGACGAACTGGACGCGGAGGGAATGCGCGTCCTGGCCGCCTCGGACAAGGCCGGCTACGAGCGCATCGCGTCGCGCGGGGGGAAGCTGTTCTATAACGCGCCCTGCATGATAATGGTCGCGGCGGAAAGCCCCGGCTCCGCGATGGACTGCGGTATCCTCAGCGAGAACGTCGCCCTCGCCGCGCATTCTCTCGGCCTGGGGAGCGTGATCTGCGGCATGGCCGGCGTGCCGCTGTCCGGCCCCCGCGGGGACGAGCTGAAAAAGCGCATGAAATTCCCGGACGGCTATGTGTTCGGCGTCGCGATCCTGGTGGGGACGGCGAAAAGCGGCAAAGCGCCGCACGAGCCCGATTGGACGAAGGTCACGTATATCCCGTGAAATACCGGAGATGGGTGGACTATACCGTATACCGGAGTGCGAAAATATTATGGAAAGCCGATCGTTCATTTTTCCCCTTTTATTGGCGTCAAAAAGTTCGTTTTGCCGCATTTCGGGCATTTGACGCTGCACTTTCCGTCCAGGCCGTGCGCGGTGAAAAAATACTTGAAAAAGCTCACCTGAAAGGCGTTGCCGCATTCCGTGCACCTGAAATGGTGGCTGGACGATTTCAGAGCTATCCTGACCACGTTGACGATAATGACAACCAATAAAACGATGATGATGATTACAAATTTCGGCATTGAGTATCCCTCCTGCATGATTTTACTTATAATTATTTAATGTTATAT
>WQUN01000078.1 GCA_009782085.1 Bacillota bacterium | reverse complement strand
CGTTTCGATTTGAAATGAGCTGAAAACGAGCGCGAAACGACTGTTGTTCAGGGGCGTTTTGCGCGAAGTTTGAAGCTCAATTTCAAACGAAACGACTATAACCTCCTCTGTCGCCGACACGCCGCTGAAGCGTTCGTCGTGTCGGCTCGTCGTCGGTAAATGTTTTCGCACTCCGGTATAACTGACGAGCCGCTGTAGGGCGGGGGCTTGCCCCCGCCGCGCCATACGGGAGCTTCCGGCGGGGGCAAGCCCCCGCCCTACTGCATGTTTTGACTATTTGGCAATTCAACCTTATTTCCTACTAACACAAAGAGGGAACTCCGCCATGACCTCCATAGACTTCCTGATCGGGAAAATCAAACAGACCCGAAACCCGTCCGCGGTCGGCCTCGACCCGAGGCTGGACATTGTCCCGGACGCGCTTAAGGCCGGGTTTTTCAAGGAATTCGGCAATACCCCAAGGGCGGCCGCCGAAATTTTCCTGCGATATAACATTGAACTCATCGACGCGCTTTTCGACGCGGTCCCGTGCGTCAAGCCGCAGATAGCCATGTACGAGCAGTACGGCTGGGAGGGCGTCCGGGCGTACATGGAGACCGTCAGGTACGCCAAAAGCAAGGGCCTCGCCGTCATCGGCGACGTTAAGCGCGGCGACGTCGGAAGCACTGCCGAGGCCTACGCCGACGGGCACATCGGCGAGACGGAGATAAACGGGGAAAAGCTCCGCGTCTTTGACGAGGACTTCATCACGATAAACCCGTACCTCGGGACGGACGCAACGGAGCCGTTCCTGCGCAACTGCGCGGCCTACGGCAAGGGCGTTTTTGTATTGGTTAAGACCTCTAACCCCGGCTCCGGGCAGATACAGGACATTTTGGCCGGCGGGGAGCCGCTCTACCGCATAGTCGGAAGGCTGGCAGCGGAGTGGGGCAAGGACATGATCGGCTGCCGCGGCTACAGCTCCGTCTGCGCGGTCGTCGGGGCGACGCACCCGGAGCAGGCGGCCGTATTGAGGGACATGCTTCCGCATACATTTTTCCTTGTGCCGGGCTACGGGGCCCAGGGCGGCGGGGCTAAGGACGTTAAGTTCTGCTTCGATAAAAACGGCGGCGGCGCGGTCGTGAATAGCTCGCGCGGGATAATAGCCGCGTGGAAGTCGGAAAAATACGCGAAGCGGTTCAGGCCGGAGGAGTTCGCGCTAGCCGCGAGAGAGGCGGCGCTGGATATGAGAGAGGAACTCAATAGGATATGAAACAGCTGTTTGACGCGGAAATCCTATTCAACGCGGAAATAAAGCCCGGCATATTCGACCTGCGCCTGTATGCCCCCGAAATCGCCGGATCGGCGCTTCCGGGCCAATTCGTCAGCGTCTATCCGGACAGCCCCCGCAACATCCTGCCGCGCCCGTTCAGCGTATGCGGCGCGGAAAACGGCGCGGTGAGGATCGTGTACAAAACGGTCGGCGAAGGCACGGCTCAAATCGCCGGAAAACGGGAGGGGGAGCGCCTCCGCGTCGGCGGCCCTATGGGCTGCGGCTTTCGCCCGCCCGGGGGGAAGAGTGTTCTGCTGGTTGGCGGCGGGGTCGGCGCGCCGCCGCTTCTTTTTTTGGCGCGGAAGCTCCGGAAGGAGCGTCCCGGCGCGGTCATTGCGGCGGCTATGGGCTTCCGCACAGCGGCGCAAGTCATTTTGGAAGCGGAGTTCAACGAGTTTTGCGACAGTGTCATTATATCGACGGACGACGGGAGCCTCGGGGAGAAGGGCTCCGTCGTCGAGGCGATCCGCGCTTTCGCCTCCGGCGGCAAAGAAGAACCGCCTTTTTCCGAAATCTGCGCCTGCGGCCCCAAGCCGATGCTCGGGGCAATCGCCGCGTACGCGCGCGAAAAAGGCGCGCCCTGCCAGGTCAGCCTGGAGGAGCGCATGGCCTGCGGGATCGGCGCTTGCCTGGGCTGCGCGGTCAGAATCCGGAACTGCGCGGACGCCGGAAGTTGCCCGGGAACGCGAAACGGCGGGGAAGCGCCTTATTACAAGCGGGTCTGCGCGGACGGCCCGGTATTCGACGCCCGGGAGGTGGCCTGGGATGAGTGAAACCGTAACAAATGCGCATAATAGCGGTAACAGTGTCAGACGCATGTCCGTGGAAATCGCCGGCGTCGTCCTAAAAAACCCCGTCATGGCGGCCTCCGGAACCTTCGGCAGCGGCAGGGAATACGGCGAGTTTGTGGACTTGAACAAGCTCGGCGCGGTGGTCACGAAGGGCGTCTCGAGCGCCAGGTGGCCCGGCAACCCTCCCCCCAGGATCGCGGAGACATACGGCGGGACGCTGAACGCGGTGGGGCTCCAAAACCCCGGCGCGGAGGCGTTTATCCGCGACGACATCCCGTTCTTGAAGCAGTTTGACACTAAAATAATCGTGAACACAGTCGGCCGCACAATAGACGATTACGTTTTGGCGGCGGAGATGCTGGCCGGTTCCGGCGCGGACATGCTGGAGCTGAACATCTCCTGCCCGAACGTGGCCGAAGGGGGCATAGCCTTCGGAACGTCCTGCGCGGCTGCGGGGGAGGTCACCCGGGCGGTCAGAAGGGCGGCCGGACAGCCGCTTATCGTCAAGCTCAGCCCGAACGTGACCGACATAGCCGAGATAGCCAAAGCCGCCGAAGCGGCCGGCGCGGACGCGCTTTCGCTGATAAACACAATATTGGGCATGAAGATCGATGTCCACCGGCGCGCGTTCGCTTTGGCCAACAAAACGGGCGGCCTGTCCGGCCCGGCAATAAAGCCCGTGGCCGTGCGCATGGTGTACGAGGCCGCGCGGGCCGTCAAAATCCCCATAATAGGCATGGGCGGCATTTCTGCCGGCGAGGACGCCGTGGAGTTTCTGCTGGCCGGGGCGACGGCGGTGGCCGTCGGGACGGCCAGTTTCGCGAACCCCCGGGCCACGCTGGACGTGCTGGAGGGGATCGGGGAATATATGGACAGATACGGGATAAAAGACGTGAACGAGATCAGGGGGATGCTGAGGGAAAATTGATCCGTGCGAACGGGTCCTAAACGAAACGCGAATACATTTACCGGGCAAACGTTTTCATCCGGTATTGCCGAAGGAGATGCCAAAATCCATGCCTGACGCCGTTTTTTACGCCTCCATACGGGAGATACACCGCCTGTACAGGGAAAAAAAGCTTACGGTGAGAAGCCTCGTCATGTCTTACCTCTCCCGGATAGCCGAAATCGACAAATGCGCGGGCGGGCTGAATTCCGTTCTGGAAATCAACCCAGACGCGCTCTTCATCGCCGACGCGCTGGACAAAAAGACGGGCTGCCCCGAAGAAACGCCGCCCCTGTTCGGCATACCCATATTGCTGAAAGACAACATCAACACCGCCGACAGGCTTCACACCAGCGCGGGCTCTCTCGCGCTGGCCGGTAGCTATGCCCCTTACGACGCGCATATCGTCAAACGGCTTAGGGAAGCCGGGGCGGTCATACTCGGCAAGGTGAACATGACAGAGTTCGCCAACTTTATGTCGGACAATATGCCCGCGGGCTACAGTTCGCGCGGGGGGCAGACGCTGAATCCGTTTAACAGAGACGTCCATCCGGGCGGCTCCAGCGCGGGCTCGGGCGTCGCCGTCGCGGCGGGGCTTTGCGCGGCGTCGGTTGGGACGGAGACGTCCGGCTCCGTCATCTCCCCCGCCATGCAAAACGGGATCGTCGGGATAAAGCCCACTTTGGGGCTTGTGGGCAGAAGCGGCATTATCCCGATTTGCGGAACCCACGACACCGCCGGGCCCATGGCGAGATCGGTGGAGGACGCCGCCGCGCTCCTCGGCGTGATCGCCGGCATTGACCCGGACGACCCCGCCACTTTCGCGCAGGGGGCGCGCATCGGCCGGGATTACACGAAATATTTGGATAACGACGGGCTTAAAGGAGTCAGGATCGGCATAAACAGGTCGCGTAAACTCGTGGAGGCGGACCCGGCGTTCGCCCCGCCGGAGGAAGAGAAGGCCGCGTTCGACGGCCTGTGCGGGCTGCTCGCCGAAGCGGGAGCGGTTTTAGTCGACAACGCCGATATCGACGCCGATTACAGGATCAAGGCGATTATGCGCAACGAGTTCAAGGCGTGCATGAATCACTATTTGTCAACGCTTGGGGCCGGCGCGCCGGTAAAGACGCTCGGGGACATTATCGCGTTTAACCAGGCCAACGCGGCCACCGCCCTGAAATACGGCCAGAGCATACTGCTCGACGCCCAGAACAACACCTCCGGCACAATGACGGAGCCGGAATATATAGAGGCGCTCAAATGCCGGGAGGAAGCCGTCGCCTTGCTCGACAGGCTTTTCGACGGCAACGGGATAGACGTGCTGCTGTGCGAGGTGCTCACCAACATCGCGCCGTTTACCGGCTTCCCGTGCATGACTATCCCGATAGGCCGGAAGAAGGACAACGTGCCGATAGGCTCGTATTGGACAGCCCGGCGCTTTGACGAGGCGAAGCTGATACGGGCGGCGTACGCGGCCGAACAGAGGTTGGGGTTCTCGCTGCGTGAAGGGATATCAATTTAGCCGATTAACCTCGGAAACCTTTGAATACCAGTTGTCACCCCAATGTCAACAGGTTATTCGTATAAGCTGTTGACATTGGTTGTCACCCTGAGCGGAGCGAAGGGTCTTCATGCCAAAATGGCGCCGCAACAATGGGGGAAAGATTCTTCGCTTGCGCTCAGAATGACAGCTCTTATGCGGTTTTCGGCTTTCCGAGGGAACTCAAGTAAAACAAGGAGGCGGGAAAGTGAACAAACGTAAAGTGAACAAACGGGAAATGAACAAACTGAAAATCGCCCTGATCGGCTGCGGAGGCATGATGAACCACCACATGAACGGCGTCCTGACATTCGGGGACGCCGAGGTGGTCGCGGTGGCCGACCCGAGGGCGGAGCGCGCGGAGGCCATGATGAAGCGCACGGGGGCCGCTAGGGCGTATTCGTCCCACACGGAGCTGTTCGAGCGCGAGGACGGGCTGGACGCCGTCTACATAGCCGTCGAGCCGACGGCCCACGTGAACATCGAGGAAACCGCGATCGAAAAGAGCCTCCCGTTTCTGGTGGAAAAGCCGATGACTTTGGACATCGCCCAGGGCAGAGCCGTCGCCAAAGCCGCGGAGAAGAAAAACCTAGTGACCAGCGTGGGTTTCCAGGACCGCTACCTGGACATAGTGGACAGGATGAAGGAAGAAGTCGCCGACATGAAGGTCGGCATGGTGTACGGCTCCTGGCTCGGTGGCGTGCCGCAGGCCTGGTGGTGGATGCGCAAGGCGACCTGCGGGGCCCAGCTGGTGGAGCAGAACATCCACCTGGTGGACCTTCTGAGGTATCTCTTCGGGGAGGCGGAGAGCGTGTTCGCTACCTGCGGCCGGACATTGATCTCGCCGGACGAGTTCCCCGAAGATCTGCCCAGGTACGACACGGACGACTTCTCCGACGCCGTGATAACGTTCAAAAACGGCGTCGTGGCGAACCTGATGACCGGCTGCTTCGTCACGGCTTCGGGCAACCCGATCCGCAACGGCCTGACGATCGTCGGCAGGGATAAATCCCTGGAATACGAGCTGCGGACGAACCTGTGCGTCTATACGGCGAACACCATGCGGCGCTACAACAGTACCGTCGACCAGAGCGTACTGCACGACCGGGCCTTTCTGGACGCCGTCCGGGCCGGCGACCCGGCCGCCGTGCGCTCGCCCTATCCGGACGCGCTGAAAACGCTGGAGCTGGCCCTGGCCGCCAACGAGTCGATGGAAACCGGGAAAGTCGTGAGGCTGTAAACCGACAAATGTCCGGTAACCTCTATAAACTGTCATCCTGAGCTATACCGGAGTGCGAAAACATTAACCTCCTCTGTCGCCGACACGCCGCTGAAGCGTTCGTCGTGTCGGCTCGTCGTCGGTAAATGTTTTCGCACTCCGGT
>WQUN01000077.1 GCA_009782085.1 Bacillota bacterium | reverse complement strand
GCCGGACGACGCGCCGCGGTATGTTTTCCCGGCGGATTTCTTTTTTGTCGCGCTGCTTTTTGACGCCATTTTGCACCTCATGGAAATTTTCCTGCGTTTTAAAAGTATATCACAGCGGTAGGGATTTTCATAGTTTATCTTATCCTAAAACAGCGGCGCGAACTTTTCCCCGGCTCGCTTCAACAACTCCGTCCTCGCGCAGGCGTACTCCCGTCCCGGCGCAATCGTCGCCGCGACAAGCTCCGGCTTCAGGCTCCTGGCGCTGCCCGCGGCTATGCGCATTTTTACTTCATTCCCCAAAACCTCGAGTTCATATATATCCGGCCTTATGTCAACTGTTTTTGTCCCGGCTTTTGACCCGTTCCCGGCTCCGCTTTTTGAGGCTTTCTCGACCTCCGCGACGGTTTTTTCCATCAGCGCGCGGGCTCCTTCCCCAAGAACGCGGCTTTCCGCTTCCGTATCGCCGCCGGCGAAACGCAACACATAATCGGCGGCGCAGACCGCGGCGGCTGGGGATTTTTCCCCTGGAACCATATACCTGACGCCGTCGACAGCCATGCCGGCAGGCAAAGCCGCGCCGAACCTCTCGCGTATCGTCTCCGGCCGTAGGGCTTCGCCCATCTCGAAGACGGCGTACTCCCGCAAGCCCTCCATGCCCAGCGTCAAAGGAAGCGCGAAGGAGACGCGCAAATGCGGGTTAAAGCCCTCCGAAAAGTTCACCGGCAGGCCGCTGCGGCGGATGGCCTTCTGAAATATTTTCAGCAGGTCCAGGTGGCCGACGTACCTCATCGTACCGGTTTTGGAAAAGCGGATCAACGCGTCGGCGCGCATGGCGGAATACCTCCTTGGAATGGTCGAGAGCGCAGGCATTGCGGAACGGTCAAGACCGTTTATAGTCATAGCGGAAAGGTCAAGACCGTTCCCTGCACCCGGCGCACATCAGGCGGGGCCATTTCTCATGCGCCGCTGTTGTCAATGTAGGGCGGGGGCTCTGCTCCCGCTGCCCTAATGACCGTTGCGAAATGGTATCCCGTACCGGAAACCCCGGCGGGAGCGGAGCCCCCGCCCTACAAATGACCGTTGCCAAGCCGTTCCCCGCATGAGATCCCGCAGCCGCCGCAGCCCTCGCGGCAGTTAGGCGTCGGCGTCCCGGCTTTGGCCTTCTCGCTCTCCCTTATCAGAAACTCCTTCGAAACGCCGGCGCCGATGTGGTCCCACGGCAAAATCTCGCCGTAATCCCTCTCCCTGGAGGTGTAGAACGCCATGTCCAGCCCGGCGTCGCCGAAAGCCTTTTCCCATGTCCCGAATCTGAACCGCTCCGTCCAGGCGTCGAAAGACGCGCCGGCGTGCCAGACGTTGTATATGACGCGGCCGAGCCGCCTGTCGCCTCTGGCCAGCGCGCCCTCTATGACGGCCGTTTTCGCGTCGTGGTAGTTGAACCTGATCTGTTTCTTTTTTATCAGGCTATTCACGGCCTTCTGCTTGTCCTCGAACTCCCCGGGCGTGTCCTGCCGCGCCCACTGGAACGGGGTGAACGGCTTCGGCACGAAGCAGGCCGCGCTGACGCCGACCGAGACGGCCCTTCTCCGGTTCTCCGGCGGCAATTTATAGTATTCGTCCACGATCTTCTCCGAAAGCCGCGCGATCCCCTCCGCATCCTCCCGCGTCTCCGTCGGCAGGCCGAGCATGAAATAGAGCTTCAGCTTGTCCCAGCCGTTTTCAAACGCCAGCCGGCATCCGCGCAGTATCTCGTCCTCCGTAAGACCCTTGTTTATCGCGTCCCTGAGGCGCTGCGTGCCGGCCTCGGGCGCGAAGGTCAGGCCCGAGCGCCTCGCCGCGCCGATCTTTTCCAGCCCCTCGAGCGTCACCGCGTCCAGGCGGGACGAGGGCAAAGAGATATTGACGTTGTTTTTGACGCACATGTCCGCCAGGGCGTCCGCCAGCGGCAGAAAACCCGTGTAGTCGCTCGACGCGAGCGAAAGGAGCGATATCTCGTCATACCCGGAGGCCGAAAGGAGCGCGCGCGCCTGGGCGGCCAGCGTCCCGACGGAGCGCTCCCTGACCGGGCGGCAGATGAACCCGGCCTGGCAGAACCTGCACCCGCGTATACAGCCGCGGAACACCTCCACGGCGACCCTGTCGTGGGCGATCTCGATCAGCGGGACGAGGGTTTTTTCGGGGAAATACGCCTTGTCGAGGTCGGCGGCGAAGGCCCGGCGAACCGTGCGCGGAGCTTCCGGGATATTCGGGGAAAAGCCGGCGAGGGCGCCGTCGGCGGCGTATTCGGCGTCGTAAAAGCGCGGGACGTAAACGAACGGGAGCCGCGTCAGCTTTCTAAGGAAAGCGGCCTTGCCTCCGCCGCTCTTTTTGTTCTCCGAATATATGTCCAGAATGTCGTACAGCCTCGCTTCGCCGTCGCCGATGTAGAAGAAGTCCACAAAGTCAGCCATGGGTTCCGGGTTGCAGGCGCAGGGACCGCCGGCGCAGACCGCGGGGAAGCCGTCCCCGCGCTCCGCCGCGTAAACTGGCAGCCCGGCCAGATCCAGCATGTTCAGCACGTTGGTATAGGACATTTCATATTGCAAGGTGAAGCCTAAAATGTCGAAATCCTTTAAGGCGTCGCCCGTCTCCAGGGCAAAAAGAGGAATGCCGTTTTTACGCATCAGGCTTTCCATGTCCGTCCAGGGGGCGAAGGCGCGCTCGCAGAAGACGTCCGGCCGTTCGTTCAGATAGGCGTAGAGTATCTGCAGGCCCAGGCAGCTCATGCCGATCTCATATACGTCCGGGAAACAGAACGCGAAGCGGACGCCGACGGAGCCCGGGTCCTTAACGGCCGCGTTTATCTCGCCGCCGACGTAGCGGGCCGGCTTTTCGACATTCAGTAAAATGGAATCCGGGATTTTCATTCGGGGCTCCTTAGGCGTAGTCTCAAAAAGTATAATTCTTTCTTTATTGAATCAACGTGTACCCGTAATTTTACCAAACCGGCCCGTCCAATACAAGCGCGATTTCCTTGCGCTCCATATCCCTTTGCCGTATACTCTTCGGGAAACGGCGATACTTATGAAGGAGGCATAGTCATGTCCACGATCTTCTCAAAAATGCCAAAAATACCGGTGAAACTCCACTGCGGCGACGTCACCGGCGTATTCGAGGGCTGGCGGCATACCATTGGCCACGGCGGGATCAACAGATATCCCCTCCCTCCCCGCGTCAGGGACGGCCTGGCGGCACTGAAGCCACGGCTCGTCCGGACTTTTATCCAGGAGTATTTCAACATCTGTCCCGAGCGCGGCGTCTGCGACTGGTCGCGCCTGGACCCGTACATGGAGTCGCTGGCCGCGTCCGGCGGCAAGCTCGTCGCCAGCATTTGCATCAAGCCTAAGCCACTCTATCCGGTCATCGACGAGAACGTCGTCCTGCCAAACGACGCCGGGGAGTGGAAGCGTCTCATAGAGGCGCTCGTCACGCGGTATTCCGTGGAACGCGGCCTCGTGACCTATTGGGAAGTGGCCAACGAGAGCGACATAGGCGAATGGGGCGGGTGCCCGTATTTTACCCAGGATCCCGCCGTATACAACGAATTTTACCGGCTCACGGCGGAGGCCGTGACCCGCGCGTGCCCGGAGGCCAAGGTCGGCGGCCCGGCGTTGGCCGACGCCAACAGCCCGATGATGGAGGAGTTGCTCAAATACTGCGCCGCGACCTCGACGCGGCTGGATTTTGTCTCCTGGCACCTGTACTCGAACGACCCCTGGGCCCACGCCGGAAACGTGCGCCGGATCAGGGCTTTGGCCGAAAAATATTATCCGTCGGAGAGACCGGAAATGCTGGTCACGGAGATGGGCCCGGGCTTCGAGGAGGTGAGCGTCGAGGAGATGGCGTTCGACAGCCGACGATCCGCCGCGATGGGCGCGGCTTTGTTCGAGATGATGGACGCGAAGCTCGACTGGTCGTTTTACTACCATATATGGGACCAGGTCTTTGTGGCTGACCAGTTCAGGAGCTTTTATTCCAGGATAGACCCGATGCACACCCATTGGGACAAGACTCCGCACCGCTTCGGCCTGTTCGGAGTCTGCGGGGAGGTCAGGCCGGCGTATTTTTTGTACCTTATGCTCGGAAAGATGAGCGGGAGCGAGCTGCGGACGGAGAGCTGCGCGGCGGATCTGAGGGTGAAGGCCGCGCTCGGCCCGGACGGGGCTTGCCGCGCGATGCTCGTCAACTACGGCGCGGAGGGTTCGAGGGACGTGGTCGCGGAGATCGACGTCTCCGGCCTGAGCGCCGGACTCAGGCTTATGACCGTGTACAGGATCGACGCCGGGCGGAAATGGGAAGGGGAAAAACCGGCGCTTTTACCCATGGAGCGCAGGTATGTGGATATCCTGACGCCGGAGGATTCGGAGAGGCCGTTTTACGCGCAGATATACTGCTCGGCGGATTCGGTCGCGATGGTGTGTCTGGAGGAGGCCGCGGAGGAGGGCATGGTCGTTGCGAACGGATAAAAAACAAAGACCGGCAACGCGGATTTTGCGGATACATGCGGATAATTATATTGTTTGGGGAATAGTAATACATATCGTTTTCAAACGGTCACAATGACACGGAGAGATGCCCATGCCGACGATTTTGCCCCTTCTGGGCGTTCCCTTGGTTTTCGCGGTTTTCACTTTCTTCGCCAGGACTCAGAAAGCCTTCGCGCGCACGGTCCGCGCGGCGGCGGTCTGCGTCGCCGCCGCGTCGCTTCTTTGCGTTGCCGCGCATTACGGGGACGTCTACTCGGCGGATCTGTCCGCCTATCCGCGGATAAAGACCGTCATGCTGGCCATAGAGGTCGCCATGTCCGCCTACCTTATCTATATCGGCGCGGCGCGCAGGCATTTCCTGCTCTCGCTTTTTTCCGCAGCGCAGATCGGGGCGTTCGTCTGGTTCGAGGCGGCATACGGACATTCCATACGCGTGAAAGAAGCCGTCACAGTGGACAGGCTCTCCCTCATCATGATCGCGATAGTCGGCGTGATCGGCGGCCTCATATGCGTCTACGCCGTGGAGTACATGAAGGACTTCCACCGCCACCACCCGGAGTACAAAGACAGGCGGCCGATGTTTTTCACCGTTTTGATGGTGTTCCTGGCGGCGATGTTCGGCCTGGTCGTCTCGAACGACCTGTCGTTCATGTTGTTTTTCTGGGAAGTGACGTCGCTGTGCTCTTTTCTGCTGATTGGCTACACAAGGACCCCGGAGGCGGAAAAGAACGCCTTCCTGGCCGTCGTGATAAACACGTTCGGCGGGCTGTGCTTCACCGTCGGGATCGTGCTTCTGGCGGTTTATGAGAACATCCTGGACCTAAACGGACTGATACGGCTGAATCCAGACGCCCCGATCGTCGTGGCGGCTGTCTTTCTGATCGCCTGCGCGGGGCTGACGAAAGCCGCCCAGCTACCGTTCTCCGGGTGGCTGTTGGGCGCGATGGCCGCGCCGACGCCGACATCGGCCATGTTGCACTCGTCCACGATGGTCAAGGCCGGGGTGTATGTCATCATCCGCCTGGCCCCGCTTCTGGGGCGAAACGCCGCCGGCGTCTCCATGACGCTCGTCGGCGGGGTGACGTTCTTCGCGACGGCGGTCCTGGCCGTCGGCCAGAGCGACGCGAAGAAGATACTCGCCTACTCCACAATATCGAACCTCGGCCTGATCGTGGCCTGTGCCGGGATAAACACGGCGGAGTCGCTCTGGGCCGCGGTCATGCTGATCGTGTTCCACGCCATCGCCAAGTCTCTTTTGTTCCTGGCGGTCGGGTCCACGGAGTACCAGCTCGGCAGCCGGAATGTGGAGGACATGGACGGGCTGTTCCAGATTTCCCCGGCGCTGACGACGTTTCTCGCGGTCGGCATAGCCGGGATGTTCGTCGCGCCGTTCGGGATGCTGATCTCGAAATGGGCCGCCATGAAGGCTTTCGTGGATTCCGGGAACGTGCCCGTCGTTCTGATGCTCGCCTTCGGGAGCTCCGTTACGCTTTTTTTCTGGACGAAATGGCTCGGCAAGCTGATCGCCAACGCCCACCGCACCGCGCCGACCAACTATGTGATGCGCGGGGACGAGAAGGTCAGCATGTACTCCCTCGCCGCGTTGGTGGTCGTCGTCTGCCTGGCCCACCCGCTGATTTCCTCGGGCTTCATCGCGCCCTACATCGAGGGCGCCATGCTGACGCCATTTGCCTCGCCTATCGCCTCGCGCACCACGACGGTCATTATTCTTATGCTCTGTATGCTGTTCATCATCCCGATCGTCCTGCTCCCGCTATATACCAGACGCCGGGTCAAGCGGACTTCGGTGTACATGTCCGGGGAGAACACCGGCGACAACCGGAGCTTCCGCGGCGGCATGGGGCGGGTCCGGCCGGTGGAGCTGAGGAACTGGTACATGCCCTCGCTCCTCCGCGAAAAAAGGCTTTTGGCCGCCGGCGGCGGAGTTTGCGCGCTGATCGTGCTGGGCGGCTTCTTCGTGGCGATGGGGGGCGCGTTCCTTTGATGCGCGCGCTCATACTGACGCTCAGGATCCTGGGCATACTGATACTCGCGCCCGCCGCGGGCGGGCTTTTGACCGGGCTCGACCGTGTCGTCTCCGCCAGGATGCAGCGGCGGAAGGGTCCGCCTATACTTCAGCCGTTCTACGACGTGATGAAACTCGCGCGGAAACAGTCCACCACCGTGAGCAGCATGACGAGGTACTTCGTCACGCTGTCGATGTGCTTCAACATCTTCACCGTTTTGCTGTTCGGCCTCGGCCTCGACCTGATGCTCTGCGTGTTCGCCTTTACGCTGGCGTGCGTGTTTTTCGTGCTGTCGGGCTACTCGTCCAACTCGCCGTTCAGTTTCGTCGGAACCGAGCGGGAGCTGGTCCAGATCATGTGCTACGAGCCGATGGTCCTGATCGTGGCGTTCGGGTACTATCAGGTGTCCGGCTCCTTCAACGTCGGCGACGCGTTCCGGATGGGCTCGCCGGCGGTGATGCGGCTGCCGTTCATATTTATCGGGCTTCTGTACGTGCTGTCGGTGAAGCTCAGGAAATCCCCCTTCGACCTCAGCATGTCCCACCACGGGCATCAGGAGATCGTGAAGGGCGTCATAACGGAGCTGACCGGCATATGCCTGGCGATGGTGGAGGTCAGCCACTGGTTCGAGACGGTTTTCGCCCTCGGGCTGGTGTACCTGTTCTTCGTATACGCCTCTCCCGCGAGCTGGGCCGCGGCGCTCGCGCTCTGCCTCGCGGCCTTTCTGATGGAGACGCTGATAGACAACGCCTTCGCGAGGGTGAAGTGGAAACTTGCGCTGCAGGCGAGCTGGATCGTCATTTTTGTAACCGGCGGGGTGAATCTGCTGCTGCTGAATTTATAATACCGCAAGGTGGTAAGGACAGTGAAATACGCCAAAAAATCCCCGTGGATACTGCACTACGACGGCTCCAGCTGCAACGGCTGCGACATAGAGGTCCTGGCGTGCCTGAACCCGCTGTTCGACATTGAGCGCTTCGGGGCGATAAACACCGGGAATCCGAAACACGCCGACATTTTGTTGATAACCGGCGCGATAAACGAGCAGAATATATCCGTGGTAAAGCAGCTCTACGAACAGATGCCCAACCCCAAGGCCGTCGTCGCCGTGGGCGTGTGCGCGGCCACCGGCGGCATTTTCAAAGACTGCTACAACATGATCGGCGGCGTCGGCGAGGCCATCCCGGTGGACGTGTACGTGCCCGGCTGCGCGTCGCGGCCGGAGGCCATCATAGACGGCGTGGTCAAGGCGCTGGACAAAATTAAATAACACTATACCGGAGTGCGAAAACATCAGGAAAGCGCGGGACCCTAATGACACAGGAAATCCTCGACGTCGGCAAGGCCGAACTCCTCGGCAAAACCGCGGATTTGAAAAATACCGGCTTCCGCCTGGCGCAGATTTGCGCCGTGCGGGCGGAAAACGGCCTCGTTCTGCTCTACAGCTTCATAAAGGGCTGCGAGTTCGTCTCCCTCCGCTTTCCGGTCGCCGCCGCGGAACCCGTGGAGAGCGTGAGCTGGCTGTACCCGTACGCGTTTTTATACGAAAACGAGATGAAAGACCTGTTCGGGGCGAACATAACGAACATAAACCTGGATTTTGGCGGGCATTTTTACGAGACCGCGCTCAGAACGCCGTTTATGGCCGAATAATTTTATCCGAGGAAGCGAAAACAATGGGCAGACGCACTATCCTCCCGTTCGGGCCTCAGCACCCCGTTTTGCCGGAGCCGATACACCTGGACCTTATCCTGGAGGACGAGGTCGTCGTCGAGGCGGTCCCCTCGATAGGCTATATACACCGCGGCCTGGAAAAGCTCGTGGAGAAAAAGGATTTTCAGGAGTACGTCCACGTGGCGGAGCGCATCTGCGGCATATGCAGCTTCATGCACGGGATGGGTTACTGCATGGCGGTCGAGCGGACGATGGGCGTGAAAGTCCCGGAGCGCGCGGAATTTTTGCGCACCGTGTGGGCGGAGCTCTCCCGCGTCCACAGCCATCTGATGTGGCTCGGGCTGCTGGCGGACGCCCTGGGCTTCGAGAGCCTGTTCATGCACTGCTGGCGGTTGCGCGAGTACGTCCTGGACATCTTCGACATGACGACCGGCGGGCGGGTGATCTTTTCCGTCTGCAAACTCGGCGGCGTCCGGAAGGACATAAGCCGCGAAACGATGATGAAAATACTTGACACGTTTGATAAAATAGAAGGCGGTATAAAAGAGATCACCAGGGTGTTCACCGCGGACGCCTCCGTGAGTCACCGCCTGACCGGGCTCGGCGCGCTCACCGGGGAGGACGCGCGTTCTCTCGGCGCTGTCGGGCCGATGGCGCGGGCGTCCGGCGTCGGAGAGGACGCGCGGGCGGCCGGCTACGCCGCCTACCCTTATGTGAAATTCGGCGTGCAGACCGATACGGCGGGGGACTGCATGGCGCGGGTGAAGGTCAGGACGGGCGAGATTTTCGAGGCGATCGGCATCATAAGGCAATGCGCCGAACTGATGCCCGACGGCCCGACGGACACGAAAGTGACCGGCTTCCCGTCCGGCGAGGCGTTCGCCAGGTTGGAGCAGCCGCGCGGCGAAGTCCTTTACTATGTCAAGGGCGGCGGGACAAAATTCCTCGAGCGCTTCCGGGTCAGGACGCCGACCTTCGCCAACCTGGCCGCGCTGCTGGAGATGCTAAAAGGCGTGGAACTGGCGGACGTGCCCGCGCTGGTGCTGACGATAGACCCCTGCATAAGCTGCACGGAGAGGTAGGAAAATAATGCCCTTTCTTCCGATCGCCAAGACAATCGTCTCAAGCCTTTTCAAGCGGGAATCGACCTTGGCCTACCCCTTCGCCCCGATGCCGAAAGACCCGCTGGTGCGCGGGCATATTGTCATAGACGGGGAGGCCTGCACTTTTTGCGGCGTCTGCGGCAAAAAATGCCCGACCGACGCCATAACCGTGAACAGGGACGAAAAGGAGTGGGAGATCTCCCGGTTCGGCTGTATCCTTTGCGGGGCCTGCGCGGAGGTTTGCCCGAAAAAATGCCTGAGCATGAGCCCGGAGCTGACGCCGGCCTCCGACGTACACATTAGGGACAAGGTGAAGGGCCGTGCATGAATATTCGCTTACCCGAAATATAATCGAGACGGCGGCCGAATACGCCGGCGGGGCCAAGGTAAGGAAGATAACGCTCGTCGCCGGCGAGGCGTCCGGAGTCTCGGGTGAGTCCGTCAGGCTGTATTTCGGCATTATCGCCGAAAACACGCCCTGCGCCGGGGCGGAGATCGAGATAGAAAGCGTGCGGCCGATGCTTCGGTGCAAGAGCTGCGGGACGCTTTTCGAGAGGAAGCCGTTCTCCTTCGAGTGCCCCTGCGGGGGCGAGGGCGAGCCGACGGAGATAGGGAGGGAGTTTTACATAAAGAGCGTGGAGGTAGGGTAGGGCGGGGGCTTGCCCCCGCCGGGAAGTGTGATTGATTGTGGGGCGGTGGGCTTGCCCCCGCCGGGAAGGGTGATTGATTGTAGGGCGGGGGCTTGCCCCCGCCGGAAAGGGTGATTGATACGCCGGAGGAATCGAACACCGTTAAAATCGACGTCATGCGGTCCGTCTACGACAAAAACGAGCGCCTGGCCGCCGAGTTCAACGCGAAGCTGACCGGCCGCCGCGTTTTCTGCGTCAACGTCCTCGGAGCGCCGGGCGCGGGCAAAACGACGGTCTTGATACGGATCGTGGAGGCGCTTGGCGCGTCCGCCTTTGTGATCGAGGGAGATATCGAGTCCGACATCGACGCGCGAAAGCTGAAAGCCCTGGGCATACCGGCGCTGCAGATCAACACCGGCGGCGCGTGCCATCTGGACGCGCCAATCGTGGCGGACGCGTTCCTGGGCGCGCCGTCCGCGGGCGAAGCGGGTCGGGCTTCCGGGCGCGCCGGTGATACGGGCAAGGTTTCGGCGGACGCTGGCCGGGACTTTTCCGGCGGCTTCCTTTTTATCGAAAATATCGGCAATCTCGTTTGCCCGGCGGAGTTCATGATCGGCGAACACGTCAAGCTGCTCGTCTGCGCAGTGACCGACGGGAGCGACAAGCCGTACAAGTACCCCCTGGCGTTCGAGAAGGCGGACATCATTTTGCTGAACAAATGCGACCTGCTGGAATACATAGACTTTGACAGGGATTTTTTCCTGAACGGCGTAAGAAAGCTCAACCCCAGCGCGCCGGTCGTCCATGTCTCCGGCAAGACGGGCGCGGGGATCGGCGAGGCGGTAAAATGGCTGAGGGACAGGGCGCAAAATATTATCGGATCGTAGTCCGCGGGATCGTGCAGGGGGTCGGTTTTCGGCCGTTTGTCTGCCGCGAGGCCGCTAAATACGGCATTCGGGGCGTTGTCCGAAACGTCGCCGGCGAAGTGGAGATCATGGCTGCCGGAAGCCGCGCGGCGGAGTTCGCCGAGGGCATACGGCGCGACAGGCCGCCCAATTCCGTTATAAACAGCGTTGAAATGACGCCGGCAGCACCCTTTGCGGCGGACGGCTTCTCCGTCGCGGAGAGCGGAACCGGCCGGGCGGAGCCGCGTTTTTTCCCGCCCGACCTGGCGCTCTGCGGAAATTGCAGGGCCGAGATTTTCGACCCTGAAAACCGCCGGGCGAGGCATTTTTTCAACTCCTGCACGGCCTGCGGCCCGCGTTTCAGCGTCCTCGCGTCCTTCCCCTACGACCGCGCGAACACGGCCATGCGGGATTTTCCGATGTGCCCGGACTGCCTGGCGGAGTACGGCTCGCCCGAAAACCCGCGTTTCCGCGACGAAAACGCCTGCTGCCCGAAATGCGGACCCAAGCTGTTTTACCGGCGCGGGGACATAACATACGCAGGCGGGGAGGCCTTCGAGCGGGCCCTGGAGGATTTGCCCGGCGGCATCGCCGTAAAGGGCGTCGGCGGCTACCATCTGGCCTGTTCGCCCTACGACGCGGAAGCCGTGCGCCGGCTGCGCCTCTTGAAAGCCCGCGAGAAAAAGCCGTTCGCGCTGATGTTCAAAGACATACAGGCGGTATCCGAGGTCTGCGAGGTCGCGCCGGAGGAAAAAAAAATGCTCCTCTCGCCCGCCAGGCCGATAGTCCTGCTGAAAATGAGGCAAGACCCCTTCGCGCGGGAGGTTCTGGCCGGAGCGGACGGGCGCTGCGGCTGTTTTCTGCCGTACACGGCTCTGCAGGAGCTGATCATGGCCGGGACGCCCTGCCTGGTCATGACGAGCGCGAACCTGAATTCCGCGCCGATAATAAGCGGCGAGGCGGAAATCTTCGGCCTGACCGGCCGCGTCCTGTACCACGACCGCGAGATCATAAGAAGCGTCGAAGATTCGGTCATGCAGTACGCGGGCGGGCCCCGTTTCATCCGCCGGGCCAGGGGCTTCGCCCCGCTGCCGATATCCGTGGACAACCCGCGGGGCGCGGAGCTTTTGGCCGCCGGAGGGGATTTGAAGGCGGCGTTCGGGCTGCTGCGGGGGCCGGCGTTCATTTTGAGCCAATATATCGGCGATCTGGAGGACGCGCGGCCTTTCGAACGTTACGAACAGGCTGCCGCCGACTTCGAGAGCCTTTTCGCGGCAAGGCCGGAGGCGGTCGTGTGCGACGCGCACCCGCGGTACTTTTCCTCCGCGCTGGCCGGGAGGCTCGCGGCCGCGCGCGGCCTTCCGCTGACGGCGGTTTTCCACCACCACGCGCACGTCGCGTCGGTCATGGCGGAGCACGGGCTGTCCAGAGTCCTGGGCGCGGCCTTCGACGGAAGCGGTTACGGGGAGGACGGGAGCGTCTGGGGGGGCGAGTTTCTCCTGTGCGAGGAGGAGCGCTGCCGCCGCGTGGGGCATCTGGCCTGCGCCGAGATACAGGGCGCGGACAGCGCCGCGCGGGACGCCGCGAAGACAGCCGCCTGCCTGCTTTACGCGAACGGGCTGCCGTACGGCGGCCTTCCGTTCGCGCATGAACGCGGGGTTTTCACTTTTCCGGACAAAACCGCGATCGAGGCGGCTCTTGCGAATCACGTCAACACCTTTCTGACTTCCAGCATGGGGCGGCTGTTCGACGCCGTCGCCGCGCTCCTGGGCGTCTGCCGGGAGAACGGCTACGAGGGCGAGTGCGCCGTCAGGCTTCAGTACGCCGCCGAAAAAGAGGCGAAGGCCGGCGTAAAGCCGGCGCCTATGAGCTTTGAGCCGCAAGCCGCGGACGGCGTATGCGTGTTTGGCTGCCGGGACATACTGAGCAAATGCCTGGAGGCCAAACCGGGCGCGGCGCTGGGCTTCCACGCAGCGGTGAGCGAAATGGTCCGGCGGATGTGCATCCTGGCGCGCGATAAGGAGCATGTCCGGGACGTCGCTCTCTCCGGCGGGGTGTTCCAGAACGCGCTTTTGCTGGAAATGACGGCGGAGCGGCTTAAGGCGGCGGGGTTTTCGGTTTATGCGAACGAGGCCGTCCCGCCGAACGACGGGGGCCTGGCGTTGGGACAGGCGTACATTGGAGCGAGGAGAATAATAAGAAGATAATCTTTTACGCCGCCTTTGGATTGAATTTCCCGCCCAGGTATACGAACAGCAGCGAAACCGCCAGCCCGCAGAGGCACAGGAATACTCCGAAAAACCAGTTGAAACCGGCATACGCGGGAGGCAAACTGAAAAATATGTCCGCCAGGGAACCGGCCATCAGGCCCGTGACAGCCGCGTAGGCCAGGTTTTTCCAGCGGTTGAGGACATAGCGGATCAGCCGGGCCAGCGCGACGGAAGCCAGCACAAAGCACCCGCCGGTGAAAAAGATCACGAGCCAGTCGAGGTTGCGCAGGGCGGCCAGCAGCGGCTCATATACGCCCAGCGCCAGAAGGATCATCGAGACGCTCATGCCGGGCACCAGGCCCGCCGCGCCCGCCAGCGCGCCGCCCAGCGAGAAAGTCAGCAGGCCGGGGCTGTCGGACGGGGGCGCGAGACAGCGCAAAAAGCTGAGCCCGAAGGCCAGCGCAAACGCTGTCACAGCCGCCGTCAAATAGCGCGCCCTGAAGCCGCCGTCGAGCGCCTCGCCGGCCGCGAAGGGAAGGTTCCCGGCGATCAGCCCGGCGAAGAGCAGAGTCGCGGCCAGGGCGTAGGTCTTGAACAAAAAGCTGAACACAAAGACGAACAGAACCATGCTGATTGCCGCGCCGATCCCCAGCGGGACAAGGAAAAGGATGTTCTTTTTCAGGTGTTTGAACGGGTTCGCCGTCAAGTCCAGCATTTGGGGATAGATCCCCGTGAGTACCATCAGGACGCTTCCGCTGACGCCCGGCGCGAACACGCCTATACCAAACAAAAAGCCGCATAAAATGCGATACATAAAAAGCAGCATGTCAGATCGCCAACCTTCCGTTTTGTTCCGTTTTGGCTATGCCGGATGCTGAAAACAATTGCCGGCCGCGTCGGCGGAGGCTAATGTTTCCGCACTCCGGTATAATCTATGCCGGGTAAGGGGCAAACATGCCGGAGCTTTGTTCGGGTACCATGTAAAGCCGGACGATGATCCGTTTCATGCGATGATTATAGTCCGCCTGTTGCCGAAAAGCAAGGCGTGCA
>WQUN01000076.1 GCA_009782085.1 Bacillota bacterium | reverse complement strand
CGACGCGATACAGGCGTATCTGGATCAGAGGTCGGCGGACATGAAGGCCGAGATGGACAAGATCAAGGCCATGACTCCCGACGAGGCGAAGACCTACATGGAGAGCCTGCCGAAGGTCGACATCTTCGCCGACATGGTTAGCAAGGGCGTCGTCACCCAGGCTCAGGCCGACGCCGTCAAGGCGGCCCTGCCCTCGGAAAAGGGCGGGTTTGACGGCGAAAATCCCGCGCGGGGTTTCACGCGCGGGGCCAATGTGGACGACTGGGTCGCCAACGGCCTGATCGACCAGTCCACGGCGGACGCGATCAAGGCCTATATGGCCAGCGACGCTTTCAAGACCGCCGTTCAGCAGCCTCAGGACGGCTCCTCCGCCCAGCCCGGCGCCGGCATGAGGCGCATGAAGATCGACATCATATCCTTGTTTGTCGACCAGAAACTGCTGACACAGGCGCAGGCGGACGCCATCAACGCTTACATGCAACAGAAGGCGGACGGCTTCAAGGCGGACGCGGCCGCCCCCGGCGGCGCGCGAGGCGGCGGACAGTGGTTCCGCGGAAGCGCGCCCCGGACGGGCGGTTCCTCCTCAAACCCGAGCGCCGCGGGAAGCCGGGCCGGGAGCCTGGGAACCGGCAGAAGCATGTAATAAAATGAAACGCGAGCGTCGCCCGGAATCCTTAACAGCGGATTCCGGGCTTTTTTTCGACAAAAATCCGCTCTTGACAACCGCGGAAATCTATGCGACAATATCGTGGTTTTGGTTTAGCAGTTGTAAACAAAAAGTTTAGCCGTAAACAAAATGTTTAATAGGGGATTTTATGGACATTGGCGAAAAGGTAAAGCGGCTTCGGATAAAAACCGGCCTGACGCAGGAGGAGCTCGCGAACCGCTGCGAGCTGTCCAAGGGGTTCATTTCCCAGCTGGAGCGCGACCTGGCGTCGCCGTCCATCGCCACGCTGACCGATATTCTGGAGTCCCTGGGCACGACCCTCAAGGATTTTTTCAACGACACCGAAAACGACAGGATCGCCTTCGGGAAGGACGACGTGTTCATAAGGGAGGACCCGGAGCTGGGCCACGTCATACGCTGGCTGATCCCGAACGCCCAGAAGAACCGCATGGAGCCGATCCTGATCACTTTGGCCCCGAACGGCCGCTCCCAGGCCCAGGACCCGTACAAGGGCGAGGTCTTCGGCTATATCATCAAGGGCGCGGTGCTCCTGCGGGCGGGGGAGCGCAAGTTCAGGCTCCGGAAGGGCGAGAGCTTCTACCACCTGGCCAACACGGAATACAGCCTGGAGAACATCTCGCCGCATGAATCGGAAGTCCTGTGGGTGACCACCCCGCCTAATTTCTGACAGGCCGAAATCCTCCGTTGCAAAAGGCGCGATTATCGGCCCGCGGGTGACCACCCCGCCTAATTTCTAAAAGGCGTAGCCCGCGGCACGGCCTGCAAATTATTATGCCGGAGTGCGAAAACATTAATCTCCGCTGTCACGTCGCCGGCAAATGTTTTCCGCATCCGGTATATGGCAACCTCTAAAACCCCTTTTTGTCATTCTGAGCGAAGCGAAGAATCTTATGTTTTGGCTGTTTAAGATCCTTCGCTTCGCTCAGGATGACAGTTAATAGAGGATGACAGTTAATAGAGGATGACATATACAGCTGTTTAACTTAAAAATGCTTATTATACCGGAGTGCGAAAACATTAGCCTCCTCTGTCGCCGATTCGCCGCAGAAGCGTTCGTCGCGCCGGCAAATGTTTTCCGCATCCGGTATAGTCTGTCACCCTGAGCGAAGAGAAGGGTCAAAAGATTCTTCGCTGCGCTCAGAATGACACAGGAGTTTCAATGACACAGGAGTTTCCGTGGATACTCTTTCTGACACTATATATCTTTTAACTGTTATCTGTTAACTGTTAACTGTTAACTGTTAACTGTTATCTGTTAACTGTTATCTGTTAACTGTTAACTGTTAACTGTTAACTGTTATCTGTTCTTCAACCGGAGGTTGCCATGGGCGAGCGCTTGATCGACCTGATAGACGTGTGCAAGGTTTTCGGCCAGACGACCGTGCTTAACCACATCAATCTTTTCATAGTCAAGAACAAGTTCCTGACGCTCCTGGGGCCGAGCGGCTGCGGGAAGACCACGACGCTTCGCATAATCGGCGGCTTCGAGACGCCGACCGCCGGCGACCTGCTCTTCGAAGGGAAGAGCATCCTGAACCTCCCGCCCCACAAGCGGAAGGTGAACACGGTCTTTCAGAGGTACGCCCTGTTCCCGAACATGAACGTGGCCGACAACATAGCCTTCGGCCTGCGCATCAAGAAGGTAAAGGCGGACGTGATAAACGGGAAGGTCAACGAAATGCTGCGGCTGGTGAACCTGCGGGGCTTCGGGAAGCGCCCCGTGGCCAGCCTCAGCGGCGGCCAGCAGCAGCGCGTGGCCATCGCCCGCGCTTTGGTGAACGAGCCGGAGGTGCTGCTTCTGGACGAGCCGCTCGGCGCGCTGGATCTGAAGCTGCGCAAGGAGATGCAGATAGAGCTCAAGAACATGCAGCAAAAGCTGGGCATCACCTTTGTCTACGTCACCCATGACCAGGAAGAGGCCCTGACCATGTCCGACACCGTGGCCGTCATGAACGCCGGCGAGATACAGCAGATCGGCGCGCCGGAGGACATATACAACGAGCCGAAAAACGCCTTCGTGGCCAATTTCATCGGCGAGAGCAACATCCTCGGCGGCGTCATGCCGGAGGACTACCGCGTGGTTTTCGCCGGGAATACCTTCGAATGCGTGGACAGAGGCTTCGAAAAGGACGAGGAAGTGGACGTGGTCATCCGCCCCGAGGACGTGAGGATCGTGGAGAGCGGGAAGGGGCAGCTCACGGGGATCGTCCGGACGGTGATCTTCAAGGGCGTCCACTACGAAATGCTGATAGATATGAAAAACGGGGATTTCGAGTTCCTGTGGAAGGCGCACAGCACTGTCATGTCCGAAAAGGGCAGCGCCGTCGGGATGGTCATCGCGCCGGATCTGATTCATGTGATGCGGAAATAGATATTACCCCGCAATGGAGGCCACGCCGATGCTCAAAGGCTCCGCCAAGCGCGCCGCCGTCGCGCCGTATGTGATATGGTCGGCCCTGTTCGTCATAATCCCGATCCTGCTGGTCATATACTACAGCCTCACCATGGAGACGGACGGCAAATTGGTCTTTTCCTGGGCCAACTACGCCAGGGCCTTCCAGCCGACCTACATCGACGTCATGCTGCGCTCCGGGCGGCTGGCGCTGATAAGCACGGCCGCGTGCCTCTTGATCGGCTACCCCGTCGCCTATATCATGGCCTCCCGGGAGTTCGAGAACAGGAGCTTCCTGCTGTTTTTGTTCCTCGTGCCGATGTGGATGAACTTCCTGCTGCGCACGTACTCGTGGCTGGCTTTGCTCGAGAACAACGGCATCCTGAACACGTTCCTGTCCGGTATCGGCCTGCCGAAACTCGCGCTCCTCTACACCAACAAGGCGGTCGTCCTGGGCATGGTCTACAACTTCCTGCCGTTCATGATTCTGCCGATATACACCGTGCTCAAAAAGATGGACCATAGCCTTATCGAGGCCGCCCAGGACCTGGGGGCGGACTCGCGGAACGTCTTTTTCCGGCTGGTCCTGCCCTTAAGCACGCCCGGCGTGATCTCCGGGATCACGATGGTGTTCATGCCGGCGGTCACGACCTTTATAATCTCCGACCTCCTGGGCGGGTCGAAGTCCATGCTGATAGGCAACCTGATCGAGCAGCAGTTCATGAAGGTGAGCGACTGGAACTTCGGCTCCGCCATGTCGATGATTCTGATGGGCGTGGTTCTGGTGCTGTTCACCGTGTTCACCATGGTGGACAAGGACGGGGAAGGGGGCGCGCTCTATTGAAGCATCTGAAACGCGCCTACCTCGCGCTGATGATAGTGTTTATGTACGCCCCGATAATCGTCCTGATGGTCTTTTCGTTCAACCGGTCGAAGTCCAGGGCCAACTGGGGCGGCTTCACGCTGGGCTGGTACTCGGAGCTGTTCAAAGACCCCAAGATACTGAGCGCGCTTTACACGACGCTGTCCGTGGCGGTGCTCTCGGCGCTGATCGCGGCGGTTCTGGGCACGGCGGCGGCCGTCGGGATCGACTCCATGAAGAGCCGCGGGCGGCGGATCATGATGACGGTCACGAACATCCCGGTCGTGAACCCCGACATAGTCATGGGCGTCTCGCTGATGCTCCTGTACATCTTCCTGTTCAACGCCTTTTCGTTCCTGCGGCTGCAGCTGGGCTACGCGACATTGCTCCTGGCGCACGTGTCGTTCAACGTGCCCTATGTGATCCTGTCCGTCCTGCCGAAGCTGCGGCGGATGGACGACCACCTGTTCGAGGCCGCGCTGGACCTGGGCGCGCCGCCGTTCAAGAGCTTTTACAAGGTGATTTTGCCGGAGATCATGCCCGGCGTCGTCACGGGGGCGATGCTGGCGTTCACGATGTCCGTGGACGACTTCGTGGTCAGCTTCTTCACGACCGGCGCCGGCGTGGAGAACCTGTCGGTTCTGATATACTCCATGGCCCGCCGGGGGATAAACCCGAAGATAAACGCGCTGTCCACGCTGATGTTTGCGTTTGTGCTGATTTTGCTGTATCTTATAAACAGGTCGGACACTTCTAAACAGAGGAAAGGGGAACGGGAACTCAATGAAGCAGATTATTAAAAAAATGATCCTGGCCGCCGCCGCGGTTTCGGCGGCCGCCGCGCTGTGCTCCGGCTGCGGAGGCGCGGGCGCGCAAAAGACCCTGAACGTCTTCAACTGGGGAGAGTATATCGACGAGAGCATCCTCGCCGACTTCACCAAGGAGACGGGCATAAAAATAAACTACACCACCTTCGCCTCCAACGAGGATCTCTACGCCAAGATAAAAAACGGCGGCGTGAGCTACGACGTCATCGTGCCGTCGGACTATATGCTCCAGCGCATGATCGAAGAAAACCTGCTGGATAAGATCGACTTCAACAACGTGCCGAATTTCTCGTATATATTCGACAGGTTCAAAAACACGTCCTACGACCCGACGGGCGAGTATTCCGTCCCGTATATGTGGGGGACTCTCGGCATACTGTACAATAAGAAGATGACGGACGGCCCCGTGGACAGCTGGAGCGTCCTCTGGGACAGCAAATACGCCGGCAGCATCTTCATGTACGACAGCGTGAAGGACGCGATAGCCATAGCCATGTTCAAGCTCGGCCTGCCCGTGAACTCCACCGACCCGGCCGACCTTGCGGCCGCGAAAAACGAGCTTATCAAACAGAAGCCGCTCGTGCTGGCCTACGTGACCGACACCGTCAGGGACAGCATGATCGGCAACGAGGCGGCCTTGGCCGTCGTCTACTCCGGCGACGCCATCTACTGCATGGACAACAACCCCGACCTCGCCTACGCGGTGCCCAAGGAGGGCAGCAACGTCTGGAGCGACACCTTGGCGATACCCAAAAGCTGCAAGAACAAGGCCGGCGCCGAGGCTTTCATCAACTACCTGTGCAAGCCGGAGGTCGCGCTCAAAAATTCCGAGTATATCGGCTATTCCACGGTGAACTCCGCGGCGTTCGATATGATGGACGATTCAGTCAAGACCGACCCGGCCTACTGGCCCACGGACGACGTGTTCAGCAGGTGCGTGTATTACAGGTATCTGGGGGATTTTGAGAAAAACTACGCCGAGGCCTGGACGGAGATTTTCGCGGCGAACTAGCAGAGGATGACAGTTTATGGAGGTTGCCCAAAATCCCGGGCGATTGTTAATCGCCCCTACACATTGTCATTCTGAGGCGAAGCCGAAGAATCTTAGATCCTTCGCTTCGCTCAGGATGACAGTTTTTGGAGCTTGCTGTCATTCTGAGGCGCAGCCGAAGAATCTCAGATCCTTCGCTTCGCTCAGGATGACAGTTTATGGAGGTTGCTGTCATTCTGAGGCGAAGCCGAAG
>WQUN01000075.1 GCA_009782085.1 Bacillota bacterium | reverse complement strand
CGACATGGATGACACAACCGGCAATTCGGCGGACGACCGCCCCGGTCGTCCGTCCCTGCGACATGGATGACACAACCAACCTGCAAACACGGCGTACGACCGGGGGCGTCCGTCCCCGCGACATGGATGACACAATCGGCAAATCGGCGGGCGACCGCGGTCGTCCGTCCCCCTGAAACGGCAAATATTTCGCAATAATAATATCACACATTCGTCACATTTGCTTTTTCCAGCCGGGCGCATTTTACCGCGTTTTTTGCGAAATTTGCGTTTCCCCGAATGTTGACAGCGGAACGGAAACGTTATACAATAGCAACCAGGCAAAATTCCCTGATTTCTGTTTCGATCGGGTTTTTTAGGATAAACGAGAATATAGGAGGATTTCGGAGGTGTAAATTTAGGTTTGGGCGGACCGTTGACAATCATACTGTTTGTTGTTGTGGCCGTCGTATGCTGTGTCGCGGGTTTTTTTATCGGTGTTGTTTACAGGAAAAGAGTAGCTGAGTCTGCCGTCGGCAGCGCTGAAATACAGGCGGAGAACATATTGGAGGAGGCCAAAAGGGCTGCGGAGGCCAAAAAGAAGGAAGTCCTTCTCGAGGCAAAGGAAGAGAGCATCAGGACCAAAAACGAAGCCGAAAAAGAAGCGAAAGAGCGAAGAAATGAACAGCTGCGAACGGAAAAACGCTTGATCCAGAAGGAAGAGGCCCTGGATCGCAAGAGCGAGTCTTATGAAAAGAAAGAGGAACTTCTCCAGAGCAAGCTGGAGGCCCTGGAGCAGCAAAAGACCGAGGCCGGCAAAGTCCTGGCGAAGCATCAGCAGGAGCTGGAACGCATCTCCGGCCTGACGCGCGAGGAGGCCAAGGCCTACCTGATATCCACGATCGAGCACGACGCCAGGCTCGAAGCCTCCATGATGCTGAAGGACCTCGAGGCGAAGACGAGGATCGAGGCGGACAAGAAGGCCAAGGATATCCTCTCCGGCGCGATCCAGCGTTGCGCGATGGACCATGTGGCGGAGACGACAGTCTCCGTCGTGTCCTTGCCCAACGACGAGATGAAGGGCCGCATAATCGGCCGCGAAGGCCGGAATATCAGGACGCTCGAGTCTCTGACCGGCATTGACCTTATCATAGACGACACGCCGGAGGCCGTCATACTCTCCGGGTTCGACCCGATGCGCCGCGAGATCGCCAGGATCGCCCTGGAGAAACTGATCCTGGACGGCAGGGTGCACCCCGCGCGCATCGAGGAAATGGTCGAGAAGGCCAAAAAGGAAGTGGAGGCCCAGATCCGCGAGGAGGGCGAGGCCGCGACTTTCGAGACCGGCGTCCACGGCATCCACCACGAGCTCGTGAGGCTCCTGGGCAAGATGAAGTTCAGGACAAGCTACGGGCAGAACGTCCTGAAACACTCCATCGAGGTGGCGCACCTGTGCGGGCTTATCGCCGGGGAGCTCGGCGCGGACATCAACATGGCCAAGCGCGCGGGGCTCCTGCACGACATCGGCAAGTCCGTCGACCACGATTTGGAGGGTTCCCACGTCTCGATAGGCGTGGCGCTCTGCAAGAAATACCGCGAGAACGAGATCATCATCAACGCCGTCGAGTCCCACCACGGCGACGTGGAGCCGGCCAACGTCATCTCCATCATCACCCAGGCGGCGGACGCCATATCCGCCTCCAGGCCGGGCGCGCGCCGCGAGACGCTGGAGTCGTACATCAAGCGCCTCCAGAAGCTCGAGAGCATCGCTGACGCGTTTTCCGGCGTGGAGAAGTCCTTTGCCATCCAGGCCGGCCGCGAGCTCCGGATAATTATCATCCCGGAGGAAGTGGACGACGCCACCTTGCCGATGCTGGCCAGGGACGTGGCCAAGAAGATAGAGGCGGAGCTGGAGTATCCGGGGCAGATCAAGGTGAACCTGATCAGGGAAACAAGGGCGATCGAGTACGCGAAATAAGGGAATCAGCCTATTGCGGATTGGAAAATCCGCTCTAAAAAGCCGCCGGACGGGAGTCCGGCGGCTTTTGAACGACTATTAATCTGAGATTCGTATTACACGCTTACGACCCTTTTCTCCCTCTGCGAGATATACGCCCCCTCCAGCACCTTGGTCAGGTTTATCCCGTCCTCCGGGCCGAAGCCGGCGGGGCTGCCCGTCCCGTTAAGGCAGGCGTCTATGAACTGAGTGATCGGCGGGTCCAGGGCCTTCGGAAGGTTCGGCGCGATGAAGCCGCTGGCGAACTCGGCCGTCTTCCTGGACTTGTATTTCACGTCGTCCCCGACCCGGTAGAACGTCGCGTCGGAGCCGTAGATCTCGATAAGATCCGGCATCCCGTAGGTGACGAAGCTCGTCTCCGCCGTGGCGGTCACGCCGTTGCCGAAGCGGACGACGGCGCAGGCGCTCTCGTCGAACATGTAATTTCCGACAGGGCCGCCGGCTTTGGACTGGCTCCCGCAAGGCGACGCCAGCATCCCGCCGACCTCAACGGGCCTGCCGAACAGGTAGCAGGCGCAGTAGGCGGGGTGGCAGCCCAGGTCCATCAGCGCGCCGCCGGCAGCCGCGCCGAGGTCGTACCAGTAGTCCGGCAGCCAGTTGCCGCTGACGCCGCTGTGGCCGTTGCGGAAGCGGGCGTGGGAGATCGTCCCGAACTCGCCGGATTCGACCGCCTGCTTCGCGAACTGCATGACGGACGACGCGCGCTGGGGCATCGAGATGACGAAGGTGACTCCGGCCTTTTCGACGGCCGCGGCGATCCGCTCACACTCGGCGACGGTAGGCGCCATGGCCTTTTCGGTGAAAATGTGCTTGCCGGCCCTCGCCGCCTTCACCATGACCTCCTCGTGCATGACGGTGGGCGTGTTGACCGCGACGGCGTCTATGTCCGCGCGGTCAAGCAGCGCGTCCAGGCCGCCGACGAAATCCGCCCCGAGCTCGTCGGCCCAGGCGCGGCCGCGCTCCGGTATCTCGTCCCAAACGGCGGCGACGCGCGCCTTGCCGGATTTGCGGAACTCCTCGGCGTAGCCCCTGGCGTGGACGTGCCATTGGCTTAAAAGTGCTACTCTTAACATGGTGGCCTCCTAAGAATTATTATTCGAAAATCCTTGCGTACGCCCCGTCGATCGTCCGAAGCTCGCCCTCCGTCAGTTCCCAGTCCGCCGCCTTCACGTTGGCCAAAGCCGTCCGCGGTTTCGACGAGCCCATCAGCGCGCAGGTCACGCCCGGCTGGGCCAGCACCCAGTTGATCGACACCTCCGCGACCGCGGCGCCGCGTTTTTCGGCGACCTCCTTCAGGACGCCGAGAAGTTCCTGTACCTTAGCGCGCATCGGCTCGTCGTAGAACGGGTAGAAATCGGCGCGGCGGTCCTTGGGGTCGCCCTCGGGCCTCTCGCCGAATTGGCCGGTCAGAATGCCGCCGCCGAGCGAGCCGTAGGTCAGCACGCCGATCCCGTTCTCCCGGCAGTACGGCAGGACGCCGTTTTTGATGGAATCCCTGGAGAGCAGGCTCAGCTGCGGCTGGGCGCTGGAAATGTCCGCGATGCGCACGGCGGTTTTCATCTCCTCCACGGAGAAGTTCGACACGCCTATCGCGCGGACCTTGCCCTCCCGTTTGAACTTCACCATCTGCTCCAGGCCTCTTTCTATGCCGTTGTTGTAATCGGGCCAGTGGATCTGGTAGAGGTCGATGCAGTCCGTACCCAGGATTTTCAGCGATTTTTCCAGCTCGGCGCGCATAACCCCGGGGTCGAGGCACCTGACGTAGCCCCCGTGTATCCTAAGAAGCCCGGCCTTCGTGGCCAAAACCGCCTTGTCCCGCCGCCCCTTAAGCGCCTTTCCGACGATCCGCTCGCTGTCGTTGTCCGGGCCGTAGGCCGCGGCGGTGTCGATCAGATTGACGCCGCCGTCGAGGGAGGCGTGGATGGACTTTATCGCCTCTTCCTCGTCGATTTGGCCGAAAAAGTCGTTCCCCAGGCCCCACGTCCCGTGGCCGATCACGGACACGTCGATGCCGCTGTTGCCCAATTTGCGGAATTTCATGGTTTGGATCCTCCCCTTTTCCTATTTCACCGTTCCGAAATAGTGCGCGAAAAACCTCTCCTTGTCCACGCTCAGCGCGACCTCGTCCTTGCCGTCCGCCGCGCGCTCGAAGTATGTGAATCCCCTCAGGCGCTGGCTTTCGACCTCCACGCTTACGTTTCCCCTCTCGAAGGAGCAAATGCCCTCGTCGAAGATTACCGCCGCCGCGAGCGGGTCGTGGAAGGTCATGCCGTGGCCGCCGTGCCCGAACCACACCTGCGCGAAGTCGCGCACGGGTCTGAGTATGTCCGCCGTGAAATTCGCTTCAACCTCGTCCTTGGTCATCGTCACCCGCGTGGTGACGTCCAGGCCGACCGAGCGGACATTTACCGGCGCGCTGTAAACGACGGCCGTGGCGTGCGGGTCGCAGAGCGCGTTCCATTCGGTCAGGCAGACGCCGCCGCCGAAGTTGAACGCCGTGAACGCCCCGCACATCAGGACGAGCCGCTTCAGCAGCCCCGGCAGCTCCTCGTCGCAGGCGAAAAGCGCCGCGATGTTCGTCAGCGGGCCGATGGCGAGAAGCGTGACCTCGCCGGGGTTCTCCCGGATCACTTTGCGCATGTGCCCGACGGCTTCGCCCTTTGGAAAGTCCGTCCTGTGCGGCCAGGGGCCGAGCTTTTCCGCCTGGGAGGCGGCGGGCTGCCTCTGCGGGCCCAGAAGCGGCGCGGAACGGCCCGGGTATATCGGTATATCCGGCTTTCCGGCGGCCGCGCAAAGCGCGCTGGCAAGCATGGCGCGCCTCTCCGGCTCGCCCGAGACGGTGGTGACGCCCAGAAGCTCGCATCTGGGCTGGCTCAGCAGATACGCCAGGCAGACCGCGTCGTCGATGTCGCTGCCGATATCGGTGTCCAGCAGGAGCTTTTCCGCCGCGGCGGGCGGCTGTGTCTGATAATCGCGCGTCATTGGTTCATCTCCTTATCATAAAGACGTTTTTGAACAGTCAAAATCGCCCAGAACCATGTGGAGCCAGTCGACGCTCATCTTGAACCACTGCGCCACGACGGGGTCGGCCAGATTTGATAACCCGATCGACGTCAGCGGCTTTGCCAGCGAGATCCCGTGGGTGTCGTTCTGGAAGATGTGCGCCTCGAACGGCACTTTCGCCCTGTCCAGGGCGCGGGCGAAGGCCAAAGTGTTCTCGATAGGCACCGTCCTGTCCGCGGAGGTCGAGAAGAGAAAGGTCGGCGGCGTGGTTTCGTCCACGAGGCCGTCCAGGCTCGGGACAGGGGCCGGCATAATCGCGCTGATGGAATCCAATGTGGCCGCGTAGCATAAGATCAGCGCGGCGGGCTTCACCTTGCCCATTGTCCCCAGTGCCGCGGCCAGATGCCCTCCCGCCGAAAAGCCGACGGCCGCCGTTTTCCGCGTGTCGACGCTCCACTCCTTCGCGCGGTCGAGTATCATTTGCAGGGCTTTTTCGGCGTCGTTTAGCGGCTTCGGGAACGCGGCCTTCTCCCTCAGGCTGTAGCGCAGGACGAACGCGTTGAAGCCCTCGGCCATGTAAGCCAAAGCTATCGGCTCCGCCTCCCGGTCGGAGCACATCCGATAGCCCCCGCCCGGGAGCACGAGCATCGCCGGGCGGAAAGAACAGTTGGGGAGCTCGTTGGACAGGTCGTGGACGTAGTAGGTCAAGGTCACGTCCGGGTCGTCCGTAACTTGCAGAACGCCTGTTTTCATTATGTTTCGCCTCCTTTGACGGCTTGGCCTTTATAGGTAACCTCACAAAACCCCTTTTTGTCATTCTGAGCGAAGCGAAGAATCTTGTGTTTTGGCTGATAAAGATCCTTCGCTTCGCTCAGGATGACAGTTTATAGAGGTTGCCATTGAATGACGCGCCGCATATGCAGGGCGGGGGCTTGCCCCCGCCGTGCCATGCGGGAATATGTAGGGCGGGGGCTTGCCCCCGCCGCGCCACGCGGGAATTGCCGGAGCAGGCCCATGCCGCGCCATGCTCCCGGCGGGGG
>WQUN01000074.1 GCA_009782085.1 Bacillota bacterium | reverse complement strand
GGCAACCTCTATAAACCCCTTTTGTCATTCTGAGCGCAGCGAAGAATCTTATGTTTTGGCTGTTTAAGATCCTTCGCTTCGCTCAGGATGACAGTTTATAAAAGTTGCCATAAACATTCTGACCCAAATGACCGTGGTCAGTAATTCCGGGATGACGTATCAGTTCCCCGAAAGGAGTTCCGTATGAAAATCACGCACCGCGACGTCAGGAAAGTTACCGGTCAGAACAGCGCCTTGGAGCGGGAGTACAAGGTTTTTTCCTCCGGCTCCGCCGCGGACATTCTGAAAAGGCTCGACAGCGCCGAAAACGGCCTCACGGAGGCAGAGGCGCAAAAACGGCTGGAGCGGGACGGCCCGAACGCCACGACGGACACGAAGCTCAAGCCCTGGTACATATTCCTCCTTAAATCCTTCGCGGACGAATTTATACTGGTTCTGATTTTGCTGGGGGCGCTCTCGCTCACGCCGCTCATAGGGGATACGCTGGGCGCGGCGATCATCTTCATCCTGGCGGTGGTCAGCGCGCTTATCCGCTTTGTCCAGGACTATAACTCCTACCTCGGCGGCGAGAGGCTCAAAACCATGCTGCATACGACCGTGGACGTGCGGCGGGACGGGCAGCTCGTCAAAAAGAACATCGAGGAGATCGTCGCCGGGGACGTGGTGGAACTGGGCTCCGGTTCCATCGTCCCGGCGGACCTGCGCGTGATAGGCTGCAAGGACCTGTTCGTCTCCCAGTCGGTGTTCACGGGGGAATCGGCGCCGGTGGAGAAGAAGGCCGACGAGGCGGACACCGGCAAGGGCAGCGCCGATCTGGACAACATCTGCCTGATGGGCTGCAACTGCGTCAACGGCTCCGGGGCCGGCGTGGTGATCAAGACCGGCAAAAGCACTTACATGGGCCATATCGCCGCCACTGTCGAGGGCCGCAGGGAGACCACCAACTTTGAGACGGGCGTGCATAAAATCACCAATCTGCTGCTGATCTACATGTCGGCGGTCGTCATCGGCGTGTTTCTGATAAACGGCTTTGTCAAGGGCGACTGGGTCGCCGCGCTGATGTTCTCCATAGCGGTGGCGGTGGGCATAACCCCGGGCATGATGCCGATGATCATCAACTCGACCCTCTCCAAGGGGGCCAGTTTTCTCGCGAAAAAGAAGACCATCGTCAAGAATATCTCGTCGATACAGAACCTCGGCGCCATCGACACGCTCTGCACGGACAAGACCGGCACGCTGACCGAGGACAACGTGGCGCTCCAGCGGTACATCAACGTCAACGGGGCGGACGACCTGCAGATACTCGACTACGCGTTCATGAACAGCTACTTCTCCACCGGCATAAAGAACCTGATCGACAAGGCCGTCATCGCCTTCGGCATGGAGCGCGGGATCAAGGACGACGTGAGCGTATACCGGAAGATCGACGAGATACCGTTCGATTACAACCGCAAGCGGATGAGCATCGTGATAAGCGACGCGGACGGGAACGTCCGGATAATCGCCAAGGGCGCCGTGGAGGAGATACTGAAAGCCTGCGCGGCGGTGCGGGACGGGGACCAAACCGTGCCGATAAAGGACGAGCAGACCGCGAAGATCATGAGCCACGCCGATGAGCTGAACCAACAGGGGATGCACGTCATCGCCATCGCCGAGAAAAAGGAATACCCCGGCCAGGGCGTCTTCGGCCCGGACGACGAGAAGGACATGACGTTTATCGGGTACGTCGCCTTTCTGGACCCGCCCAAGCCCGGCGTGGCCGACGCCGTCAAGGCCCTGTACGGCGCTGGCGTGGACATAAAGGTGCTGACCGGGGACGCGCCTTTGGTGGCGCGGCATATCTGCTCGCAGGTGAATATGCGCTTCGACGGCATACTGACCGGCGCGGACATAGAAAAGCTGGACGACGGGGAGCTTAAAGCCGCCGCCGAAAAGACCAACATATTCGCCAGGCTCGCGCCGATGCAAAAGGAGCGCGTGGTGACCGCGCTCCGGCAAAACGGGCATGTCGTCGGCTACATGGGGGACGGCGTCAACGACGCGCCGTCCCTGCGCTCCGCCGACGTGGGCATATCGGTGGACAGCGCCGCCGACATAGCCAAGGAAAGCTCGGATATCATCCTCCTGGAGAAAAACCTGGGGGTGCTGACGGACGGCATCTACGAGGGCCGCCGGATATACGGCAACATAATGAAGTACATCAAGATGGCGCTGTCGTCCAACTTCGGCAACGTGTTCAGCGTGCTCGTCGCGAGCGTCTTTCTGCCGTTCCTGCCGATGATCGCGATAATGATACTGATCCAGAACCTGGTGTACGACCTGTCCCAGATCGCGATACCCTGGGACAACGTGGACCCGGAATTCCTGAAAGCGCCGAAGAAATGGAACATGAAAGGCATTTCCCATTTCATGAACGTGTTCGGCGCCACCAGCTCGGTGTTCGACATGGCGATGTTCGCGGGGCTGTGGTTCGTGCTGGGCTTCAACGGCGCGACGGACGCCCAGGGGAATTTCATCTGGGCCTCGCATTTTCAGACCGGCTGGTTCATCGAGGGCCTCATATCGCAGCTGTTGATAGTCCACTTCGTCCGCACGTCGAAGATCCCGTTCGTCCAGTCCAGGGCGGACAAGAGGCTGATGTTCTCGACCTTGGCCTGCGTCGCGGCGGCGGTGCTGATCCCTGTTATCCTCAGCGGCGTGCCGGGCTTTAATTTCGCCGTGATGAACGGCTCCTACTATCTGTTCCTGACGGGCGTGCTGGTCCTGTACGCGCTGGCGTCCCAGGGCGTCAAGCGCTTTTACATCGGGAGATACGGGGAGTGGCTGTAGGGCCTTTGTTTCTTAGGCCGCGGTTATGTTACCCCTCAGCCCTCAGTGCGGCATATTTTCGTGGAAAACGCCATAATACAGTAGGGGACGCCTCCCTCGGCGTCCCGCAGTTGCCGGCAGATTCAGTCAACGGGACGCTCTGGGGGCGTCCCCTGCGTTTTTCCTATAATATACCACGAAAATTTGCTGCATCCGGCTGTAGGGGCGGGGCTTGACAGCGGCGATAGTCGGAAATAAGGTTGAATTGTCATTCTGAGCGAAGCGAAGAATCTTAAGACCCTTCGCTTCGCTCAGGGTGACTTTTTTAAGTCGAACAGCTACAGTAGCCTAATGTTTTCGCGCTCCGGTATAGAATACGGTTATGTTATACCGACCGCAGAAAACATATGCCGACGACGAGCCGATACGACGAATGCTTCTGCGGCGTATCGGCGACAGAGGAGGCAAATGTTTCCGCGTGTCGGTATATCCCTCAGCGGGCCTCTATTACGGCCTCCGCCGCCCTGATCCCCTCCGCGGCGGCGCAAAGGGTTATCTCCCCTTTTCCCTTCGCCCGGACGACCGCCATGGCCTTGCCCCTGTGCGCCCGGTGCGCGGCCCCGACATACATGTCCTCGTTCCTGGGGTCGTTGTTCCCGGCGGCCTGGAGGACGCCCGCGCCGCTGACCGTCAGGTACATTTGGGTCGACGCCTGCGACGCCGGGTTGCCGTCGGCGTCCAGAACCTCGACCGTCACAAAGGAGAGGTCGTCGAATTTGTCCAGGACTGCCCTGTCCGGCGTGAGGCGGATCGACGCGGGCCTGCCGGCCGTTTTTACGGCCGCGCGGAAGGTCTCCGCGCCGTTTTCGTATGTGATCGCCGTAAGTTCGCCGGGGGTATAAACCGTCTCGAACTCCGCGAGATATTTGGCGGCTTTCCCGGCGGGCTTTCTGCCCAAGGACGCGCCGTTAAGCGCGAGCTCGACCTCGTCGCCGCCGCTGTAGACCTCTATTTTAATAGGCTTGCCCTCGAAGCCGTCCCACGTCCAACACTCCGTCACATCCCACCAGCCCCAGTAGGAGCGCTCGGCCGCCGCGCCGTAGTTCTTCGGGTCGTGCACGCCTATATACGGCCTTGTGCCGACGCCCCACACGAAATCCCTGTAATAGGACTGGGGCCGCTTGAAGCCGCAGACGTCGATGTCGCCGCACCAGGCCTGGTTCCAGGGGTAGGCGTCCGGAAGGCTGTGCTGGGCGGAGCCTCCGCCGTATTCCACGCGGCCGATCCCCGCCTCGCCGAGGTAGTCCAGGGCAGTCCAGACAAAGTCGCCGATGACGCGGGGGTTTTGCTCGACCAGCTCCCAGTATTCGAAGGCCTCCTTCGGGACGGTCTCCGTGCCGACGATCACGCGGTTCGGGAACAGCTTCCCGTCCTTGACGTACCGGTCGGGCAGGTAGTTGTACCCGGCCACGTCCAGCGGCGCGATGAAATCCCGCGTCAGTTCCGCCCAGGGGTCGTCCGCGCCCTCCCTGTTCATCTCGCTCCCCCATAGGCCGCAGACGGCGTTGGTTATCAGCCGCGTGCCGTCCAGGCCGCGGGCGTAGTCCGCCAGCTCTTTGGCCAGCGCCGCCCCGCCGGAGCGCCCGTCGCGCTCTATTATCTCGTTTCCCGTGGACCAGAAGGCTATGGACGGGTGGTTGCGGTCGCGCATGATCATGGCCGCCATGTCGCGCTTCCACCAGTCCGCGAAGTAGAGGTGATAATCGTAGGGCAATTTCTGCTCGCGCCAGCAGTCGAAGGCCTCGTCCATCACGATCATGCCGAGCCTGTCGCAGGCGTCCAAAAACGCGGGCGACGGCGGATTGTGGGCGGTGCGCACGGCGTTGAAGCCGCTTTGCTTCAACAGCTCCACCTTGCGCTCCTCCGCCCGGTCGAACGCGGCGGAGCCCAAAATGCCGCAGTCGTGGTGGACGCAGCCGCCCTTCAGCTTCATCGGGACGCCGTTCAGGCGGAAGCCGTTCTCCGCGTCGGCCCGGACGGTCCGCACGCCGAACTTTGTCTCGACGGTGTCCGTCAGGTCGCCGTCGGCGAATATCTCCGTCCGGAGGGTGTACAGATACGGATTTTCCAGCGACCACAGAACCGGGTCCGAAAGCTGGATGGTCTGGTTGGCCCTGGTCTGGCCCTTGCCGGCTATGACAGACACGTCGGCGGAGGCCGCTTCGAGCCCGTCCG
This sequence comes from Bacillota bacterium, assembly GCA_009782085.1. Lineage (GTDB taxonomy): Bacteria > Bacillota > Clostridia > Lachnospirales > WQUN01 > WQUN01. The sequence goes on along the minus strand of WQUN01000074.1, from coordinate 1,005 downwards.
CGCGGATCACCGTCGAGCGGACGACGACGGCCCTGGCCGCGTCGCTGCCGACAGTCGTCTCCACGGAGACGGCGGAGTTGTTCGGGGTCGTTATGTAGACCCCCTCGGGATAGACGTACGCCTTCTCGCCGGTCAAAAGCCACACGTGCCTGTAGACGCCCGAGCCGGAGTACCAGCGGGAGTTCGGCAAAGCGTCGTTGTTGACGTTCACGGCGATCCCGTTGTTCTTGCCGTAGCGAAGGAACGGCGCGATGTCGCAGCGGAAGCCCGTATATCCGTAGGGGTGCGCGGCGGCGATGTTGTGGTTCACGCGGACGGTCGCGTTCATGTATACCCCGTCGAACTCCAGCATGACGGCCTTGCCGAGCCAGTCCTCCGGGGCGTAAAGCGTCTTTTTATACTCCGCGATCCCGCAGGGGAAAAAGCCGCCGTCGCGCCCGGCCCGGCATTCGGGGTCGCGTTTCCGGAGGATGCTGTAGTCGTGGGGCAGGTCCGCGTGTTCGGGCGGGCCGCCGGCGTCGCGGCCGGACAGGGTGAATTCCCAGTCCCGGCTGAGGTTTTGTCTTTGCATTGATAACCCTCCGTTATTGAATAAGTCCTTTTTTAGTCTGACCTTCGTATTATACCCCGCCGCGGCGGTAAAAGCAACCGCGGCGTCGGCGCGGGGCGCGGCAAATTTTCGCGGGATACGCCCGTGGGGGACGCCGCCCTCGGCGTCCCGCGGTTGTCGGCGGATTCAGGTAACGGGACGCCCTGGGGGGCGTCCCCTACAACGCGCCATGTATCCGCGGAATGATAATTTTATCCGCGTAAATCCGTTCTTTCCCTTGCATTTCCCCCCTGAAAGGGATAAAATGGGCGCACGCGGAACCTGTGATAACCTGTGATAAAAACGCTCCGCGCAAAACCCCGAGGTGATCCCCGATCAACAGATGCACAATAATAATCCCGGCCCGCAACGAGGAGGCCGTCATACAAAAGACGATCTCCTCCGTTTTCACGGCC
>WQUN01000073.1 GCA_009782085.1 Bacillota bacterium | reverse complement strand
CCCCACGAGCCGTCGAAGGGGTACTCCTCCACCGGCATGAGCTCGATGTGCGTATAGCCCATCTCCTTCACATACGGGATCAGCTCGGCCGCGAGCTCCGTATAGCTCAGGAACCTGCCGAAGTCCCCGCCGGCACGCCTCCAGGAGCCCAGCTGCACCTCGTAAATGTTCATCGGCCCGTCCAGCGGGTCGTTCGCCGCGCGGTTTTCCAGCCACTCGCCGTCGCCCCAGGCGTAGCCCGCGATGTCGCACACGAGCGAGGACGTGCTCGGCCGCAGCTCGAAGAAATTGCCGTAGGGGTCGGACTTCTCGATCAGCGCGCCGGAGCTTGTCCGCATCTCGAATTTATAGCGGTCGTCGTCGCGAAGGCCGGGGACGAAAAGCTCCCATATCCCGGACTCGCCCAGCAGGCGCATGGCGTGCCGCCTGCCGTCCCAGCTGTTGAAGCTGCCGATGACGCTCACGCGCCTCGCGTTCGGCGCCCAGACCGCGAACAGGACGCCGTCCACGTTTTGGACGGTCATAGGATGCGCGCCGAGCTTTTTGTATATCTCGTAGTGGCTGCCCTTCGCGAAGAGGAACCTGTCGTAATCCGTAATAACCGGCGAAAAGCTGTACGGGTCGTAGGCCGTCCACCTCTCGCCGTTATGGCCCCTAACCTCGAAATAGTACATGAACCACTTGTCCCGGCCGGGTATGACGGCCTCGAAAAGACCGTCGCCGTGTATTTTTTCCATCGCGTATTTTTTGGAAACGTCCCCGGCGTCGACGACAACGACGCCGGAAGCCTGGGGGATCAGCGCCCTTACCGCCAAAGCCGTCCCGCCGCCCGAGACGATCTCGTGCATACCGAGCACGCGGTGAGGGTCGCTGTGGGCCGCGCCGATTATTTCCAAAAGCTCGCTCAGTTCCGCCGTCGTTATCATATCGCGCCTCCGTTTGAAAAATTACAGGGATTACCCGACTAATATATATCATTGGGATTCAACGGTCAAATCAAATCGCACAGGTCAGTCTAATTTATGGAAAAACGCACAGACCCATGTAGGGCAGGGGCTCTGCTCCTGCCGCTTTTGATCTGTTTCTGCAATGCCATTTGTTATGTCCATATGTTTGCCGCCCGGCTACGACAAACGCATGAACATAAAAATTGCACAACAAAAGGAACTCTAATTTTATGCAGAAATACTTTCACGCGTTTGTCGTGGCCGCCCGGCTTCCCTACATATCATTGCCGAGATTGCATATACTAACAGACACGCCCATAGGACAAAACCTATGACTCAATTAAAAAAAGGAGGCATTGCGTTGAAGAAAAAAATATTTTCCATCGTGCTGACGCTGGCAATGGTTGTGTCCGTCGCCCCCGTTATGGTGGCCGCGGCCGACGAAAGCGCGGCTCTTACGGACGAAAGCGTCACGGTCGTTGCGGACGAATGCGTACAGGCGGAAGTTGGCCCAGCCGGCGAATGCGCGGCCGCCGCCCCGGCGGACGAAAGCATACAAGCGGCCTTTGGCCCGGCCGGCGAAAGCGCGGCCTATGCGGACGAAAGCATCGCGGTCACCGCGGACGAAAGCGTACAAACGGAAGCCGCCCCGGCCGGCGAATGCGCGGCGGTTGCCGACGAAAGCATACACACGGCCTTTGGCCCGGCCGATGAAAGCGCCGCCGCGGCGGACGAAAGCGCGGTGGTCGCGGACGAAAGCGTCGCAGCCGCGGCAAACGCGAAAGCCAGCCTTGCGGATCACGGGCCGGAGCCGTACTCCGTCAAATTATCCCGAGTGGCGAAGAAAAACCCGAACTACCGCGCCGCCGTATGGACGGGCAAAGAGTTGCAGCTGACGGTCATGAGCATTCCCAGGCAGGGGGAGATCGGCCTCGAGATGCACGGCGACACCGATCAGTTCATATATATCGTCGAGGGCTCCGGAACCGTCCAGATGGGCCCGGCGCGCGACAAACTGAACTACAGCGCGCCGGTCACCAGGGGAAGCGGCGTCTTTGTCCCGCTTGGCACGTGGCACAACATCGTCAACGGCGGCTGCGGGGACCTGAAAGTGTTCACCGTATACGCCCCGCCGCACCACCCGCACGGGACCGTCCATAAAACGAAGGCCATCGCGGACGCGCAGGGGGATTGATACGAATCTCAGATTAAAACTTCACAGGCGGAGCCGAAACGCCGAACGCTTCAACGTCGTTCTCGGCGACAGACTGTGAAGATTTTAATCGAGATTCGTATGACGCCGATTCTTGACCAATACGGACGGCGTATTGGCGAACGGTTATTTGCAAGTATCGGCAATGTATTATATTTAGTAAGGCGCGCCGCCCCCGGCGCGCCTTTTTTTGGCGCGCCCGGCATGAACGGCAGCTAGAAACTAGAAACTAGAAACTGGAAACTAGAAACTGGAAACTAGGCGGTGGAAGACCGCTGTGGGCTTGGCGGCAGAACGCCGCCCCTACAAAATCCTGATAATTCGCCGTTTTGACTGTGGGGGCGGCGTTCTGCCGCCCGTATAACAACGCATCTACGCTTTTTACGACTATCATCATTCCAGTCATAATTTATCAGAGCCTACTCCCATGAAACCCCTTGCAACCCCGCCATAGCGGTGCTATACTCCCAAAGTGCATATAATAATTTAAGCGTCCGCATAATCCATACACGAAGGAGCATGACCATGAACTTTCTGGAATCCACCAAGGCCCGGGCGAGAGCGGACAAAAAGACCATCGTCCTGCCGGAATCCTTTGAACAGCGGAATCTGCGGGCCGCGTGCGCGGCTCTGGCCGAAAATCTGGCCGGCGTCGTACTAATCGGCCGGAAAGAAGATATACTGGTAAAGGCGGGGGAATTGGGGCTTTCGGAGCAAAGCGTCTCCGATTTGGGCCAAAAGGCGCGGTTTATCGACCCATTAGCCTACGACGGCATGGAAAAGCTGGCCGACACGCTTTACGAGCTGCGCAAGGCCAAGGGCATGACGAGGGAGGAAGCCGGGAGGCTCCTCCTGGAGGACCCGCTTCGCCTCGGCGTCATGCTGGTCAAGAGCGGGGAGGCGGACGGCATGGTCTCCGGCGCGGTGCATTCCACGGGGGACACTCTCCTGCCAGCTCTCCAGGTTTTGAAGACCGCCCCCGGCGCGAAGCTCGTCTCCACGTTTTTCGTGATGGTCGTGCCGAACTGCGGCTACGGCGAAGAGGGGATATTCGTGTTTTCCGACTGCGGGCTGGTCCAGAACCCCAACCCGGAGGAACTGGCCGCGATCGCCGTCAGCGCCGCGGGCTCCTTCCGGAGGCTCGTGGGGGCGGAGCCGGTGGTGGCCATGCTGTCCCATTCCACGAAGGGCAGCGCCAAGCACCCCGACGTGGATAAAGTCGCCGAGGCCGCGAAAATCGTCCGGGAACTCGCGCCCGGCCTGACCGTCGACGGCGAGCTCCAGGCCGACGCGGCCATAGTGCCGTCGGTCGGCGCGGCCAAGGCCCCCGGCAGCCCGGCGGCGGGAAAGGCCAACGTCCTCGTATTCCCCGACCTGGACGCCGGCAACATCGGCTACAAGCTGGTGGAGCGGCTCGCCGGGGCGGAGGCCTACGGCCCGATAACCCAGGGCATAGCCAAACCGGTGAACGACCTGTCCAGGGGCTGCTCCTGGGAGGACATCGTGGGAGTAATCGCCATTACCGCCGTTCAGGCGCAAAGCGACTAATACGTATTTTAGATTCTTTAATCGGGTTCTGAAAGGAGACATCGTATGAACATCCTGGTTCTCAACTGCGGCTCGTCTTCGCTTAAATACCAGCTCATCGACATGAACGGCGAAAACGTCCTGGCGAAGGGGATATGCGAGAGGATCGGCATCGACGGGCGACTGAAGCACTCGCCTGCCGACGGGGACGAGTTCGTCGCCGACGTGGCGCTCCCGGATCACACCGAGGCCGTCGGGGCGATGCTGGACGCGCTTCTGGACAAGGAACACGGCGTGATAAGTGAAATAGGCGAAATAAACGCCATCGGCCACAGGATCGTCCACGGCGGGGAATATTTCAGCGCCTCCGTGGTCATAACCGAGGACGTCAAGCGCGGGATAGAGAAATGCTGCGACATAGCGCCGCTGCACAACCCGCCGAACCTGGTGGGCATAGAGGCCAGCGAGAAACTGATGCCGGGCATTCCCCAGGTCGCCGTCTTCGACACGGCGTTCCATCAGACCTTGCCGCCGAAGGCGTACCTCTACGCGCTCCCCTACGAATACTACGAGAAATACAAGATACGCAAGTACGGCTTCCACGGGACCAGCCACAGATACGTCTCCGAGCGCGCGGCGCAGTTCATCGGCAAGCCCTATGACAGGGCGAAGCTCATAACCTGCCACCTGGGCGGCGGCGCCAGCATATGCGCGGTCGAAAACGGGAAGTCCGTGGACACGACGATGGGCTTCACGCCGCTGGAAGGGCTCGTTATGGGCACGCGAAGCGGCGACATCGACCCGGCGGTGATCTCGTATCTCATGCAGAAGGAGCACATCTCCGCCAAGGACGTCGAGAATATACTGAACAAAAAGTCCGGCGTTTTGGGGCTTTCCGGCGTGTCGAGCGATTTCAGGGACCTGGAGGCGGCCAAGGACGCCGGGAACGAGAGGGCGAAGATCGCTTTGGAGGTGTTCTTCTACAAGGTCGCCAAGTCGATAGGCGAATATCTCGTGGCGATGAACGGCGCGGACGCGGTCGTGTTCACGGCCGGCATCGGCGAGAACTCCCCTCTGGTGCGCCGGGAGGTCTGCAGATACCTGGCGTTTTTGGGCGTCGGGGTCGACGAGGCCAGGAACGCGCTGCGGGGCGTGGAGACGGAGATAACGACGCCGGGGTCGGGGATAAGGGTGCTCGTGGTGCCGACCAACGAGGAGCTGGTCATCGCCAGGGATACGCTGGCGATTGTGGGGTAAAGGCGGCATTTGGATATGAGCATTATGGCAGTCTCTATTACAACGTATCGTAAATAAAGGCCCAAATGTCATCCTGAGCGTAGCGAAGGATCTATACCGGATGCAGAAAACATTTGCCGACGACGTGGACAGAGGAGGCTAATGTTTTCGCACTCCGGTATAAGATTCTTCGGCTTCGCCTCAGAATGACAATGAGCAGTTACTTCTGGGATGATGTACTATAAACTGTCATCCTGAGCACATTCGCTTCGCTCATAATGACAAAAAAGGTTTACAGAGGTTACCTTATATATGACGTTTTACATTCGCCGCGCTGTTTGCATGTTGGCAAATGCTTTGCATTATATCGCCCCGCCGCGCGGCGGGGCGATTTGTCAAAATCCGGCGGACGGGTGAGTACCCTCGGAAATCAATAAAAGGCTATCAAGGACTGATCTTATGCCCTCCGCCCGCGAAGCCGCTTTGGACATCCTCCTGAAAATCGGGAAAGACCGCGCCTACGGCAACATTTTGCTGAGGAACGCCCTGGAAGCCTTGCAGGACGCCCGCGAGCGGGCCTTCGCGACGGAGCTCGCGAACGGCTGCCTCCGGAACCTGATCTTTCTCGACCACGCGATAGGCTCCGTTTCCGCCGTGCCCGTGGGCAAGCTCAAGCCCGTCATCCTCGGGATTTTGCGCGTGGGCGCGTATCAGCTCCTGTTTTTAGAGCGCGTCCCGGCCTCCGCTGCCGTCGACGAGGCGGTGAAAGCCGCCAGGCGGCGCGGCTTCGGGAACCTGGCGGGGTTCGTCAACGCCGTTTTGCGGAACATAGCGCGGAAAGCCGAGGCGGCCGGCATGGGCGGCCAAAACGGGGCGTTCATAAAAGAGGCGGCCATGAACAATGCAATCAAAACCGAGGCGACCGGCATAGGCAGTTTCAAAAACGAGGCAGTCATAAAAGAAGCCTTCGGCCTCCCGGACTTTGAGAGGGAGCCGCTGCGCCGCCTTTCCGTCGAATACTCCGTGCCTATGTGGATAGTGGAGACGGTCGCGGCCCAGCGCGGCCTGGAAAAGGCCGCGGATTTCTGCCGGGGGAGCGCCGGCGCGCCCTATGTCGGCCTCTGCGTGAACACCCTGAAAACGGACAGGCATTGCCTGATCGGGATACTGAAAGGCGAGGGCGCGGAGGTGGCGGAAGAGGTCTTCCACGAAAATTTCGTCAGCGTGACCGGGTTTTCCGGCATCGCGGAGCGGAAATCCTTCCTGGACGGGCTTTACCACGTCATGGACCCGGGCGCGGCCGCGCCGGTAGACATGCTCGCGCCGGAACCCGGGGACGAGGTCCTGGACATGTGCGCCGCGCCGGGCGGAAAGGCGTTCTACGCCGCGTATAAAATGGCGGACAGGGGCCTCGTCGCCGCCTGGGACGTCTACCCGCGCAAGGTCGGGCTGATCGCCGAATCCGCCCGGCGGCTCGGGGTGACGGCCGTCGCGCCGGAGCTGATGGACGCGGCAAAGCCGCGCTCATCCCGGAAATACGGCAAGGTCCTGCTGGACGCGCCCTGCAGCGGCCTGGGCGTTCTGAAGAAAAAGCCGGACATCAGGTATTCGCTGAGGAAAGAGGACCTCGCGCCGCTCGCGGCCATCCAGCGGGAGCTCCTGGCCTCCGCCGCGGAGCTGTGCGCGCCGGGCGGGCTCGTGGTCTATTCCACGTGCACCGTGAACGCGGACGAGAACGAGGCAAACGCGGCGTGGTTCGCGGAGAGGTTCGGCTTCGGGCTCGAAAAGGAGAGCGTGACATTCCCGCGGGCGGGCGCGGACGGGTTTTACGCCGCGGCGCTGAGAAACAACATATGCGGATCATGACCGTAAAAAGGACATAACCATACTATGGAAACCGCCGAAAAACGCGACGTCCGCTCGATGGATTTCGCCGAGCTGACAAATTTTATCTCCCGCCTCGGCGAGCCGGCCTACCGCGCGGGCCAGGTTTTTTCCTGGGTGCACAAAAGATGCGCTAACTCCTTCGGGGAGATGACGGACATACCCGCGCGGCTCCGGGAGGCTCTCGGCGGCAGCCTCGCCTTTCCGGTCTTTGAGAAAACCGCGGAATTGCGCTCCGAAAACGGCGGCGCCACAAAGTTCTTGTATCACATCGGAAAGAATACTATAATAGAGAGCGTTTTAATGACGTACTCTTTCGGAAACTCCGTGTGCGTCTCCACGCAGGCCGGCTGCAAAATGGGCTGCGCGTTCTGCGCCTCCGGGGCCGGCGGCTTCGACAGGAACCTAAGCGCCGGGGAGATACTGGCGCAGGCGTACGCGGCCGCCGGTGCCTCCCGCGTGACCTTTATGGGCTGCGGCGAGCCGCTCGACAACTACGCCAACGTCCTGAAAGCGATAGCGATCCTGACTGACCCGCGCGGCCTCGGCCTCGGGGCCAGGCATATAACCCTGTCCACATGCGGGCTCGTCCCGGAGATATACGCCCTGGCGGCGGAAAACGGCGGCAAGGGCCTGCAAATCACCCTAGCGGTCTCGCTCCACGCCCCGAACGACGGGATCAGGGCGCGCCTTATGCCCGTGGCGAAAACATACGGGCTGGACGGCCTGCTGAAAGCCTGCGCGCACTACGCCTCCGTCACCGGGCGGCGGGTCACATACGAATACGCGCTGATAGACAAAATAAACGACACGCCCGCCTGCGCCGGGGAACTGGGCGCGCGGCTCAGGAACACCCTCTGCCACGTTAATCTGATATTGATGAACGAAAGCGCGGCCCCGGGCCTGAGAAAAAGCGGGAGCGCCGCAGCGGCGGCCTTTTCGGACATATTGGCGTCATACGGCGTCCCCTGCACGCTCCGGAGGACCCTCGGGAGCGACGTAGAGGGGGCCTGCGGACAGCTGAGGATGAGACATAGGAATCGGGTGATGTAGAATGTACGCAGCAGGCAGATCCGACGCCGGCAAGGTCAGGCCGCAGAACGAGGACTCCGTCTTCGTCTCGGAGGACCGCGTCGGGCCGCTCAAAAACCTTTTCATAGTCGCGGACGGCCTCGGCGGGCACAACGGCGGCGAAGTCGCCAGCGCAATGGCCGTGGACTGTTTCACGCGCTTCCTCCGGGAAAGCCGCGAGGGGCCGCTCGACGCCATGATGGCGGCGCTTTCGTACGCCAACGGGAAGGTCTACGAGCGCGCGGAGGCTTGCGCGGAACTGTACGGCATGGGGACCACCTTTTCGGCCTGTTCGCTCCAAGGGGGCAGGCTTTTCATCGTGCATATCGGCGACAGCCGCATCTACCGCGTTTCAAGGGACGGCATATTCCAGCTGACGAGCGACCACTCCTACGTGAACGAGATGGTGAAGGCCGGGCGCATCACCAAGGCGCAGGCCGAAGCGCATCCGCAGAAAAACATCATCACAAAGGCCCTCGGCCTGGATCCCGGCCTCGCGGCGGACGGGATCGTCTGCGACACGGACGGCGGCGGCTTCCTGCTGCTCTGTTCCGACGGGCTCACGGACATGCTCTCCGACACGGAGATATCCGATATCGTAAATTCGGGCGGGGCGCTGGAGGCCAAAGCGGACGCCCTGATCCGGGCGGCGAACGAACGCGGCGGGGTTGACAACATCTCCGCCGTCCTTATAGACGTTTCGGCGGCGACGGCCGGCGGGGAAGCGGAAACGAAAGCGGGGTGTCCGCATGAAGTTTAACCCGGGCGCCGTTTTATCGGGGCGGTATGAGATCTCGGAGAAGATCGGTTCCGGCGGCATGGCCGTCGTCTACAGGGCGAAGGATCTGAAACTGGACAGGTATGTCACGGTGAAGGTCATGCGCGAGGAATACATGTCCGACGAGGAGTTCATCAAGCGCTTCGGCGTGGAGGCCAGGGCCGCCGCGAGCCTCTGCGACCAGAACATCGTCAACGTCTACGACGTCGGGGCGGAGGACAACGCCCACTATATAGTGATGGAGTACGTCAACGGGGTCACGCTGAAGGAGCTTATCAAAAAGCGCGCCCCGTTCGACAGCGAGGAGATCCTGGGGGTGGCGATACAGATAGCCTCCGGCATCGCCCACGCCCACGACCACAGGGTCATCCACAGGGACATCAAGCCGCAGAACATTCTGGTGACGAGCCAGGGAGTCGTGAAAGTCACGGATTTCGGCATCGCGCGCGCCCCGAACGTCGCCACGACCACCACCAGCGGGAGTATGCTGGGCTCCGTGCACTATTTCTCGCCGGAGCAGGCGCGCGGGGTCTTCGTGGACGAGAAGAGCGACATATACTCTCTGGGCATAGTCATGTACGAAATGGCCACGGGGCGGTTGCCCTTCGACGGGGAGAGCGCCGTCGGCGTGGCTTTGAAGCAGATAAACGACCCCCTGCCGCCGGTTCGGGACTTCAACCCGGACATATCCGAGCGCGTCCTTCAGATAATCCTGAAGGCCACGGAGAAAAGCCCGTCGAAGCGCTATCAGAGCGCGTACGACATGCTGGAGGACCTTAAAAAGGCGCTGTCCGGCCCGGACGCGGCCGCGAACGGGAACGGCGCGGCAAACACGGGCGCGGCCCACGTCGCGATAACCGAAAAAGAGAACGAGATGATCAAGCGCGAGGCGCAAAACCTCTACTACGACGAGCGCGACGGCGGGAACGAAAGCAATTACGGCAAGGGCTTCGGCGGCTACGGCGCGAACGCGGGCGGCAAGCTCCCCGGCGCGAACGGCAAACGCGCCGGCGTGACCGAGAGCGAAAAGAAGCTCGAGCGCAACATAGTCATTGCGGCGATCTGCACGGCTGTCGCGTTGATCGCGATAATCTGCGCCTTCGGGATATACCTCTACAATAAGAACATCCCCAAGCCGGTATACGCGCCGGAGATCGAGGGTCTGTCTTTGGAGGAGGGCACGAATCAGGCGGCCGGGCTCGGCCTGGATGTCGTCGTCCAGGACAGCGTCAACAGCGAGGACGTCGCGGCGGGGCATATCATCTCCCAGAACGAGCGGCCCGGCGAAAACCTGGCCGACAACAGGACCGTCCACGTGATAGTGAGCCTCGGGACGAGCAAAATCGAGGTCCCGGACGTGAAGAACAGAACGAGGGACGACGCCGAGCGGATCATCAAAAACGCCGGCTTCGCCATATCGGAAAACTTTGACTATAACGACGTCACGCCGCAGGACGTCTGCTTCGGGCAATCGCCGGAGGCCGGGACTTTGGCCGACCCCGGCGCGGTCATATCGGTGACCTACAGCATCGGGCCCCAGCAGGTCAGCGTATCCGTCCCGGACGTCACGGGCCTTTCGGAGCCGGAGGCGATCGACCAGCTGCAAAACCTGGGGCTGGTGATAGGCAAGAGCTCCAAGGCGTACAGCGACACGGTGGAGGAAGGCCATATTATCACGCAGACCATCCGCTCCGGCACGATAGCGCAAAAGGGTTCGGAGATCAGCTACGTCGTGAGCATGGGCCCCAATCCCCTGGCCACGCAGACGCCCGAGCCCGCCGCCTCCCCCGCGCCGACGCCCGCCGCCTCGCCGGAGCCCACGCCCTCCGCACAGCCGGGCGGCGCGGGCGCGGAGGAGACGCAGACCCCGGAGCCGTCCGCCGCGACGGTGAACTATATCCTTAATCCGGTCATTCCGGAGGGCTATTCCACGGCGCTGGTGCGGGTCATGGCGACGGCGGCCGACGGGAGCGTCAGGGTCGTTTTCGACGACCGGGTGGCAGTCGCCGACCTGCCCCTGAGCGTCCCGATCACCGGCGAGGGGACCGTACAGGTCGAGGTCTACCTGAAGGCCGGCACGGACGCAGATTATCACCTAATAGGAACCGACGTCATTGATTTTGGCTGACCGCGGGGGCCGCGGCGCTTCCAAAACCGAAGGCATTGTCGTAAAGGGCGTCGGCGGGCTCTACCACGTCAGGGCCCCCGGTGGGGAGCTCTATTTCTGCCGCGCGCGCGGGATATTCAGGAACGAGAGGATCTCGCCTTTGCCCGGCGACCGGGTGGAGATATATGTGATCGACGAGGCCGGCCGCGCGGGAGACCTTTACGCGATTTTGCCCAGGAGGAACGTCCTGGCGAGGCCCCGCGCCGCGAACGTGGACGCCGCGGTGATCGTCATGGCCGCCGCGCTTCCGGCCCTGAACCCGGACTTGCTGGACAGGTTTCTGTTACTGAACGAGAGGGCCGGGATCGGCCAGGCCATATGCGTCAACAAGTGCGACCTGCCGGGCCCCGCGCCGGAATTTGTCAGGAAGGCCTACGCCGCCGCGGGCTACCCGGTCTTTGAGGTCAGCGCCGCGCTGAAAACCGGGCTGGAGGCCTTTTCGGAATTTTTATCCGGGAAAGTCTGCGTTTTGGCGGGACCGTCCGGCGTCGGGAAGTCGAGCCTCGTGAACGCGCTCTGCCCCGGCAAAAACCGGGAGACGGGCGAGTTGAGCGCCAAAATCGGGCGCGGGCGGCACACGACCAGGGAAACCGCGCTTATAGAGCTGTTCCCGGGCGCATACGTCATGGACACCCCGGGGTTCACGTCTCTGGACATCTCCGGGGTGAGCGCGGACGAGCTTCCCGGCCTGTTCCCGGAATTCCGCCCGTTTATCGGCAGGTGCAGGTTTACGGACTGCGCCCACGACAGGGAGGACGGCTGCGCCGTGAAAGACGCGGTCGGCGGCGCGGTTTCGGAGGCGAGATACAAGAGGTATATCGCGTTCAGGGAGGAAACAGCGGCTTGCAGGGAACGGTTTTGACCGCGGAACGCGGAGGCGGTATGGATAATTTTTACAGACTCGCGCCGTCGATCCTTTCGGCGGATTTCGCGCGTCTCGGCGAGGAGATACGGGCCGTCGAGGAAGCCGGGGCGGACTGGCTGCACATCGACGTGATGGACGGGGCGTTCGTCCCGAACATCTCCGTCGGGCCGCCTGTCGTAAGGAGCGTCCGCCGCGTCTCCCGGCTCGTGTTCGACGCGCATCTGATGATCGCCAGGCCGGAGAGGTACGTCGAGGCGTTCGCGGAGGCCGGCGCGGACATCATCTGCGTCCACCTGGAGGCCGCGGACGACTTGCCCGCCCTCCTGGGCAGGATCAGGTCCTTCGGGAAAAAGGCCGCCGCCGCGCTGAAGCCGGAAACGCCTGTCGAACGGGTCTTCGGCGTAATGGACAGGCTGGACATGGTGCTTGTGATGTCGGTGGAGCCCGGCTTCGGCGGGCAGGAGCTGATAAAGGCGGCGCTCGGCAAGGCGCGGGCGCTGAGGGAATTTATCCGGAAAAACGATCTGGACGCGGACATAGAGATGGACGGCGGGATCGGCTTAGACAACATCGGCGAAGTCCTGGATTCCGGCGTGAACGTGATCGTGGCCGGTTCGGCTGTGTTCGGCGGGGCCGGCCCGGCGGCCGCCGTGAAAAAATTCAAGCGGATCATGGCCGACCGCGTCAATGGCTATTGAAGCTACATATCTTATGGGGGGACGGGCGCGGCGCGATGAAAGCTGTCATACTGGCGAACGGCGAGGCCGGAGATCTGGGGTTCCTGCGGGAAAACGTCTCCCGCGGGGACGTCCTGATATGCTGCGACGGCGGGGCGCGCTGGGCGGAGGCGCTGGGGCTGCGGCCGGACCACATTGTCGGCGACATGGACTCCGTGCCGCCGGAATTGCTCGGAAAATACCGGGAAAGCGGCGTGAACCGCGCGGTCTGGCCGGCTGACAAGGACTTTACGGACCTGGAGCTGGCCGTTTCCTTTGCCCGCGGACTCGGCGCGGACGCCGTGGATATCCTCGCGGCGCTCGGCGGCAGGCCCGACCACGCCATGGCCAACATATGCGTCCTGTCCCAGGCCCCTGGCGCGGCCCGGATACTGGAGCCGGGCCTCGAGATCCGCGCCGTCGCGGCGGGGATGGAGCTGGAAATAAAGGGAAAGGCCGGCGACGTCGTGTCGCTTCTGCCGCTTGAAGAGGCGCGGGGCGTCGCGACGGAAGGTTTGAAATATCCCCTGCGCGGCGAGACGCTTTTCCCGGGCTTCGCCAGGGGCGTGAGCAACGAGATGGCGGCGGGCGCGGCGCGAGTGGCCGTGGGGGAAGGTGTACTGATAGTTTTTCATTTGTCTCACAATATGTCATACCCGGAATAGACTATAAGAGTATATTCTGGGGATGTGTTCTTATGCCCGGTTTCGGACAAAATCTCACATATGGAAACAATTACGCGCACAACGGATACGACCGCGGCGGGTACGCCTATTTCGGCGGCCTGCCGCTTTTGAATCAAGGTCTGGGCAATCGGGGCCAATACGCGGGATACGGCGGAGCCGGGCGGGGCGGCGGCAGGTATTCGGACGGAGCGCGGGCGAACCCCAATCGGCAGGGACCCGCCCGGAACGGGAATCCTCTGTTAGCCCCCCAAGGGCGGGCCGGGAACGCGCGGAACCGGCAAAACGGCGCGGACGCACAAAAGCGGCCGGCGGGCGGCCCCGGAAGCCATGGACAGCCGGCCGGAGTCGGCGGCGTGAGCGGTCAAACGGCGACGCCAACGGTTGCTTACGGCGGTATGGTGAACGGCCAAACGGCGCAGGCGGCGGGAATACCCGGCCATAGGGGCATGAACGGGCCTATGGCGCGGCAGGCGGGCGATATGTTCGGGCAGACGGCCGGTATGCATGGACAGCCGGCCGGAGCCGACGGCGCGAGCGGGCAAACGGTGCTGGCGGCCGCTTCGGGCGGTATATATGGCCAAACGGCGCAGGCGGCGGGAGTACCCGGCCATAGGGGCATGAACGGGCCTATGGCGCGGCAGGCGGGCGATTTGCCTGGACAGACGGCCGGTATCCACGGACAGCCGACCTGGGCCGACGGCGTGAGCGGGCAAACGGCGACGCCAACGGCCGATTCCGGTGATATGGTGAACGGACAAACGGCGCTGGCGGCCGCTTACGGCGGTATGGTGAGCGGACAGTCGCTGCCGCAAACTGCCAAGCCGCTTCCCGACGGGGTATATTACGAGCCGTTGGACGACAGTACGAGGATGTTTTTGCAAAAAATTCTAGGCGCGGCCGGAAGTCCGGCTGACCCGTCGGGAAATCCGGGCGGGGCGGGCCATGCCGGAGCAAACCAGGCCGTGGCGGGCCGGGGCGAGCCGATTCGGGCAAGTGTAAACCGGACCGGAGCAAGCCAAGCGGGTGCAAACCGGGCCGGGGCGGGCCGGGATGAGCCGATTCAGGCAAGTGTAAACCGGACCGGAGCAAGCCAAGCGGGTGCAAACCGGGCCGGGGCGGGCCGGGGTGAGCCTGGCCGGGACGGAGCCAATCAGGCCGGAGAAAGCCAGGCGGGTGCAAACCAGGCCGGGCCGGGACGGGACGAGCC
>WQUN01000072.1 GCA_009782085.1 Bacillota bacterium | reverse complement strand
CTTTCGGCAGCAGATGAAAAATAATATCACTGTAAGTAATCTTAGCTTGTAACCGCTCCAGCGCCGTGCGGATAATCGAATAATGGTCAAAACCGAAATCTGCTTCCGAGAGTGATATTTCTTCGTTTGCGATTGTAAACGGCGAGCCGTCAAACCGAATATTGAACCATTCTGAGCCTCCGCTGACTTGGCTTGCCTGTGATTCATTCATCAGTCCCAGATAAGTGATGGAGATTACCCTTGCGCGCGGGTCTCTGTCTATTTCGCAGAATGTATAAAGCTGCTCCATGTAGCACTGGGTTATATTTGTCTTATCAGTCAGCTTTCGCCGGATATTATCCTCTGGAATTTCGTCGATGTTGAGAAATCCGCCCGGCAAACACCATTTATCTGAAAAGGGGCTTTCTTTCCGCTGGTAAAGTAACAAGCTCAAGTTAGTGAGGGGAAGTTTCCGGTAGCTATCCGGCTCATGCGTGCTGACGGTAAAGACCACCGCATCCGTGGTGACAAAGGGGTGGTCGTATTCAAATATGCTGTCCAAAACATCGCCTCTCAGATATTTCTTATTTGTTATTATCATATATAACATATCAATGGATAAATGTCAACACCTTTTTCAAAATATTTTTTTGGACTATGGATTGGGGATGTTATATATTATAAAAAGCCTGATACCACGGGCTTTGGCGATTGGGCGTTCATTTTACCTCTACCGACGAGGGACTGAGCGGCACCGGCACCAGAAAAAGGTCCGGTTTTAACCAGATGATGAAAGACGCCGAACTCGGGTTGTTTGATTTGATAATCATCAAAGAAATCAGCCGTTTTGCCAGAAATACGGTCGACAGCCTGACCAATATCCGCCGGTTAAAGGCGCTGGGGATCGGCATTGAGTTTGTCAGCGGCACGAAAATGAACACGCTCAAAGTGGACGAGTTCACCATCACGCTTTTCTCCAGTTTGGCGCAAAAAGAAAGTGAGAACACCTCCGAAAGGGTTAAGTGGGGCCAGCTGCGGCAAATGGAAAGGGGCGTCGCTTTCGGCGGCGTCGCGCTAGGCTACAACAAGTCGAAGGGCACGCTCACCGTCAACGAGGAGGAAGCCAAAATAGTCCGCCGTATTTTCTCAAAATACTGCGACGAGGGGAAGGGGATTAACGCCATTTCCAAAGAGTTGGAGGAGGAAGGCGTCAAAACAAAGACGGGCAACGCGAAATGGACGAGCGGCGCGGTCTCATGGATATTGAAAAACGAAAAATACGCGGGCGACCTGATACAGAGAAAAACCTACACCGTTGACTGCCTGACGCATGAGAAGAAGCGAAACAGCGGGGAAGTCGAATTTGTCACGCAGAGGAACCACCATGAGCCTATTATCGACCGGGCCACCTTCGACAAAGCCCAGGCGGAATTGGCCAGGCGGGGCGAGTTGGCGAAGGAACGGGCCAAGTATACGACCCGGTACCCGTTTTCCGGCAAGATCAAGTGCGGCTTATGCGGCAAGTCTTTCGTGTCCAGGCGGCGGGCGAACAGAAAAACAGTTCTGGCCTGGAAATGTCATAACGGCTTCCGGTACGGCGCGGTCAAAACGACCGCCCAGGGGGAAACGGTGGGCTGCGACAACCCGTCCATCAGCGACGAGCTGCTCCGGCGGGTTTTTTTACACAGCCTGCGGGATGTGGCAAAAAACAAAGAAGCCGTCATCGCCCGGGTTGAGAAGGCTGTTCTGAGCGCCGTCAGCGAAACGGGCAAAAACGCGAAAAGCGACGCTGCCTTGAAGCGCGGCATCGCCAACATAGAAAAGAAACAGGACGTCTTGCTGGACGCCCGGCTGGGCAACGAGATCACCAAAGAGGAATTCAGGAAAAAGAAGGACGCGCTGGGCGCGGAACTGGAAACCCTCCGCGCGAGGCTTGCGGACAGCGAAAAGAAGCAAGAGTTTATCAGCCGTCAGAGCGACCTGATTGAAAAAATAAAAACCTCCATCCGGGAAATGGCTGGGGCGGAGGTTTTCAGCGGGGACGTCTGCAAAGAGGTTCTGGACAAAATCGTCGTACACAACCGGTCAGAATACAGAGTATTTTTCAAGGGATTGGCGGATCCTGTTACGCATCAGGATGCATGGGCGAGCAGTTCCGCGCAGCGGAACGACCAACCCAGGTTCCATTATAGATAGGAAATCCCGATCGTTCGTATTGCGAGCTTCACGCATAACGCTATCTGATACAAAGGAGCTATACCGGAGTGCGAAAACATTAGCCTCCTCTGTCACGTCGTCGGTAAATGTTTTCTGCATCCGGTATATCCAATCAGCCAAAGATAAAGGCGGCGCGGGAGAACACCCCGCGCCGCCCGATAACTTTTTGCTGTTTAACGCCGTTTTATCCTCTGCCGCACCGCCTCGTACATTATCACGCCGCCCGCGACCGAGGCGTTCAGCGACTCGGCTTTGCCCGGCATCGGGATGAACGCCAGGACGTCCGCCGCCCGTAAAATGACGTCCGAAAGGCCGCGGGCCTCGTTGCCGACGGCGATGCAGCATCTCCCGCCGATGTCCGCGTCGCAGACCGCCGTTTTGCCGCGCGGGTCCGCCGCAACGAGCCCTATGCCGTTTGCCCGCAGGAAATCCAGCAGAGCCGCGCGGCCGACCTCCGTCACGACGGGCAGGTGGAAGACCGAGCCGGCGCAGGAGCGTATCGTCTTGGGGCCGTATATGTCCGCCGAGTCCTCCGAGAGCGCGAAACCCGCCGCGCAGGCCGCGTCCGCCGTGCGCAGCAGCGTCCCGGCGTTGCCGGGGTCGGACACGCCGTCGCAGTAGACGAAAAAGCCGTTTCCGGACATGTCCATGTCGCCGAGGGCCCGCGGTTTCTTCCGGCAGACCGCCAGAACCCCCTGCGGGCTGACCGTCCCGGAAATCCTGTGAAAAAGGCCGTCCGGGGCAAAATAGACCGGCGCCCGCTTCTCATAATCCCTTACGGGCTCGGAATTCCCGGCGAAGCCGCCCGAGATCACATAACAGGCGACGTCCCAGTCCTCCGGTATCTCGCCGACGAACTTCTCCCCCTCCACTATAAACAGGCCCGTCTCGTCCCGGTATTTCTTGATGTCCAGCGAGGTCAGCTCCTTCGCCAGTTTTTTTGTCAAATCGGCGATCATGTCTTGTCTCCATTTCCGGATTTATGGTATTATAGCTCATCTTAATTTAAGGGGACGCGTATGTTATGTCTGACGGATTCCGCGGATGCTATAAACTGAACGGCGAGGTCACCGACAGGCTCGGTTTCTACGGGGATCACGACCCCGTCGAACTGGTCCGCCGCTTCGGAAGTCCATTATACCTCTACAGCGAGGATATTTTAAGAGCAAATTGCCGGACGCTGAAAAATATGTGTACTTATAAGAATTTCCGGGTCAATTTCTCCGTCAAGGCCAACACCAACCTGGCGATTATCCGGATCGCCAGGGAGGAAGGCCTCTGCGCCGACGCCATGAGCCCCGGCGAGATAGCCGCGGTTATGGCGGCGGGGTATGAGGCCCCGGAGATACTCTTTATCCCGAACAACGTCTCCGGCGAAGAGATGCGGTTCGCCGCCGAGAAGGGGATCATGATCAGCGTGGACTCCCTCTCGCAGCTCGATCTGTTCGGCAGGCTCTTCCCCGGCAAAAGCGTCGCCGTCCGGCTTAACCCCGGCATCGGCGCCGGCCACCACGAGAAGGTGGTCACGGCGGGAGACGCCGCCAAATTCGGGGTAAATCTCGCCGAGCTCCCGGAGATAAAGGAGATATTAAGGAGGCGCGGTCTCCGCCTGGCGGGCCTGAGCCAGCACATTGGCTCCAAATTCATGGACAGTGGCGCGTACATCATGGACATACGGAACCTGCTGGCCGCGGCGGAGGAATTTCCCGGGCTGGACTTCATCGACTTCGGCGGCGGCTTCGGCATCCCGTACAGGAAACAGGAAAACGAGCCCCCGATGGACATGGGGCGGACAGGCGTATTGCTGGACGCCATAATGTCCGATTTCGCCGCGCGATACGGGAAAGAAGTGCAATTCATCGTGGAGCCGGGCAGGTACGTGGCCGCCGAGGCGGGCGTTCTGCTGGGCACAGTCCACGCCATAAAGCATAACGGAAGCATAAAATTCATCGGCACGGACATAGGAATGAACACGCTGATGCGCCCGGCGCTGTACGATTCGCACCACGATATCGAGGTCTACAGCCTGAACCCGCCGGCCGGCGGGCCGGAGGCCGTCAGCGTCGTCGGGAACATCTGCGAGAGCGGCGACATACTGGCCAAGGACCGCCCGCTCCCGCGCATATCCGAGGGCGACGTGCTGGGCGTGTTGGACGCCGGCTCCTACGGCTATTCGATGAGCTCCAACTACAACATGCGCCTGCGCCCGGCGGAGGTACTGCTGCGCTCGAACGGCGAGGCGGCGGTCATAAGGGAGCGCGATTCCTTGGAAGATCTGCTGAGAAACCAGAGGATGATCGATATATAAATTGGATATAGCGGTGATATGATATGAAGAAATTTTTTGCGGCCCGGCGCGTTCTGCCGGCTGTTTTTTGCGCGCTTTTGTCCGCGGTTTTGCCGCTGACCTCCTGCGCCGCCGGGAATTCCCGGCCAGGCCCGGGCGATTCCGGCGGGAAGCTCAAAGTCGTGGCGAGTTTTTACACGATGTACGACTTCTGCGAAAAGATCGGCGGGGACAAAATAAGCCTGGCCTGCCTGACGCCGGCCGGCGCGGAGCCGCACGACTGGGAGCCTTCCCCGACGGACATGGCCGCCGTCGAAAACGCGGACGTGTTCGTGTACCACGGCGGCATCGAGTTTTGGGCCGACAGGGTGCTTTCCGCGGTGCGAAGCGGCCGCCTGACGGTCGTCCGGGCGTCGGACACGGCGGTTCCGGACGGGCTCGGGGAAGGCGATCCCCACGTCTGGCTCGCCCCGGGACTGGCGAAGACGGAGCTGGGGGCGATAGCCGGCGCGTTCGCCGCCGCCGACCCGGCGAACGCGGATTTCTACGAGGCCAATAACGCCGCGTGGGCGGCCGAATTCGACAAGCTGGATGAAGCCTACAAGGACGGCCTGTTCGGCGCGGCAGGCAAGACGATCGTCGTCTCCCACGAAGCGTTCGGCTACCTCTGCGCGGCTTACGGCCTGACGCAGGAGGCCGTCGAAGGCCTGTCGCCGGATTCGGAGCCGTCCGCCGGGCGCGTCGCGCAGATCATCGACCTGATGGAGCGCGACGGTATCGGGACTATTTTTTACGAGGAGCTGACCTCGTCGAAGGCGGTCGGGCAGATAGCGGAAGCAACCGGCGCGGAGGCCGTTGTGCTGAGCCCGCTGGAGGGGCTGACACAGGAGGAAGTTAAGAACGGAGACGACTATGTTTCGGTTATGTATAGGAATTTGGAGGCGCTGAAGAAAGCGGTAAATTACATATGTCCCCCCACAAAATAATCTCCGTGGAAAATCCCGGCCCCTGCGCCGGCCTCGGCATAGACCCCGGCGACGCGCTGCTAGCCGTGAACGGCAGGCCCGTGGCCGACGTTTTTGACTACCGGATGTTCATAAGTGAAAATCCGGTGACGCTCACCGTCCAAAAAAAAGACGGCCAATGCGTGGAATTGCGCGCCGAAAAGCCCGAAAACGCCGACCTTGGCCTGGTTTTCGGGAGCGGCCTGATGGACGCCTCGCGAAGCTGCGCGAACAGGTGCGTGTTCTGCTTCATCGACCAGCTTCCGCCCGGGATGCGGCCCACGCTCTACCACAAGGACGACGACATGCGGCTGTCGTTTCTCAGCGGGAACTATGTCACGCTGACCAACATGCCAAGGAGCGAGATCGACCGGCTGATAGCGCACAGGCTCTCGCCCGTCAACATCTCCGTCCACGCGACCGACCCGTCGGTAAGGGTTTCCATGCTGAAAAACCCGAAAGCCGCGCTTATCATGGAAAATATTTGTAAATTCAGTGACGCCGGGATCGCGATGAACTTCCAGATCGTGCTCTGCAAGGGGATAAACGACGGGGAAGTCCTGGAGCGGAGCGTGCGCGACCTGGCGGGGCTGATGCGGGACGCGGAGCCGGGCGGTTCGCGAAGCGAACGA
>WQUN01000071.1 GCA_009782085.1 Bacillota bacterium | reverse complement strand
AATACAATATAAAAGTTATCGATATTGATTCGGAAGATTCAGAAGAAGTGTTGGCCAACGGAGAAAAACACCACATACCAAAATGCTTCAAGGAATATCCTGTAAGAATAGCTATTCCTGCTGCTTCAAAAAGAGAAGGTATGATTTATTCCAACAATGTAAAATTATTTGTCGGAGCAGTTCCGCGAAAAATGTATCAGCTGGATAACACAGAGGCAAGCAGAGGCGTGCCGCGTCCTAAAATTCATCAAAATTTACATTTATCAGTCGCTAACATTTTTCTTGCGGTAAATAGTTATTCATCATTTCAATTTTATATTAACGGTGGTTTATCCTATAATGAAACGATAGGTGAATTTAGTATCCAGGAATTATTTATCGGAGATGACGCATTAGAACTTGATTGTCATATATTTCATAAATATTTCAATAGTTGTGAGTATCCGGAGTATTTGGATATCCTCAAAAATGGTATATCCAAGTAATAGCTGTGGTAAGCATTATAAGCATTTTCAACGCTTTCCTCCATATACTAATTTTCCCCAAGGAGGCCCCAAATGCGCGTTTTGGTCATCGGCGGCGGCGGCAGGGAGCATGCTATAATCTGGAAGCTCAGGAAGGACGACCCGGCCCTGGAGATATTCTGCGCGCCCGGCAACGCCGGGATCGGCAAAATCGCTCGGAACGTGCCCATAGAGGCGGCCGACGTTAAAAATTTGGCCCGCTTCGCGGCTGAAAACGGCGTGGATCTCACGGTCGTCGGCCCGGAGGCCGCGCTGGCCGCCGGCGTCGCGGACGAGTTCGCGGCGAAAGGCCTCGAAATCTTCGGCCCGACGAAGGCCGCGGCGCGCCTGGAGAGCAGCAAGGACTTCGCGAAGCGCTTCATGAGAAAATACTGCGTCCCGACGGCCGGCTTCGAGACGTTTGACAGGGCGCGGGACGCCCTTTCATACATACGGGAGCAGAAATTCCCGCTCGTCGTCAAGGCGGACGGCCTGGCGGCCGGGAAGGGCGTCGCGGTCTGCCAAAGCGAGGCGGAGGCGGCCGGGGTTTTGCGCGAGGTCATGGAAGGCCGCAAATTCGGGGATTCCGGCGAGAAGGTGGTCATAGAGGAGTTCCTGGAGGGGAAGGAAGCGACCTACATGGTCTTTTCCGACGGCGAGACGTTCTTGCCGATGGCCGGGGCGCACGACTACAAGCGGGTCTTCGACGGCGACCTGGGCGGGAACACCGGCGGGATGGGCTCTGTGTCGCCCAGCCCGAGGTTTACGGCCGAAATCGAGAGGACGTGCCTGGAGCGGATCGTCAGGCCGACATTCGACGGCTTGAGGCGGGAGGACATCCTCTACGCCGGGGTTTTGTACTTTGAGCTGATGCTGACCCCGGACGGCCCGAAGGTCATCGAGTACAACTGCCGCTTCGGGGACCCGGAGACCGAGGCCGTGATCCCGCGGCTTAAGACGGGCCTGCTCCCGGTTTTCACGGCCTGCGCCCGGAAGCGGCTCGGCGGGATCGGGCTGGAGTGGTCGGACGAGGCGTCCGTCTGCGTCATGCTGGCCTCCGGCGGGGATCCCGGGGAGTATAAAAAAGGGCTGGAGATTTCCGGCCTGGGGGCCGATTTTGGAGAAAAAACGCAGGTGTTCCACGCCGGGACGGCGGAGAAAGACGGCAAAACCGTCACCGACGGCGGCCGCGTGCTCTGCGTGACGGCGCTCGGCAAAGACGCGCGCGAGGCGCGGGAGAGGGCCTATGAGGCGGCGCGGAGGATCGGCTTCGACGGGGCGCATTACAGGAGGGATATCGGAAGCGAAGAATAGGGGGGACTTCCATCATGATACTTAAAAAGAAATTCCTACTTTCAATTATAGTTCTTACCTGTTTATTAAGTGGTTGCACCCACAAAAGCGCAAAAAATGACATAACAATCACATCTCCGTTTGTCATATCACATAATATGGTGGCTTTGAATGACGGAAGCACTGTTTTTATCAACGTTGAAATGGTGAAAGGTCAATATACGTTTATCCCCGGGCCAGATCGTTTACAGGGGAATAACTGGACAGGAGACTATCAGGTTCGAGTATATACGGATGAATTCGATTTGGGAAGTGTTCTCTATTTAGCTCCGATCACGGCTAACGATATAGGCTCAGATACGGCGATGGATTTTTCCCAACCATTTTCGCTTGTATTCGATGATTACAACGGCGATGGAAATCCAGATTTTACTATGGGACAGTACGGCGCCGGTAACTGGGACAATTATGCTCTCTTTACGATAAATGCCAAAGGCGAAGTATCCCTGCTGGATACCGGCGGAACGCTGTTGATCGGACAGCGTGATTACTCAATCAAACTTGATAAATTATCATCTGATTCATTTCAAACAGAAATGTATGTGAATGGGGATGGTAAAACGGAATACACAACTTACACTTGGTCGGGAAATAGTTTCGTAAAAAACTAACGTGAACAATATATAGTGAAAAATGCCGTCCCACCGTCCCAAAGGCCGATAAACAGGCACTTTCTTTGGGACGGTTGCCGTTTCTGGGACGGGTATTTTATTGGCTCAGTCAAAAAATCGGCGGCAAAAATAGGTTGACACAGGTCAGTCTAATTTATGGAGAAATGCACAAAGCATATGTAGGGCAGGGGCTCTGCTCCTGCCGCTTTTGATCAATTTCTGCCGACGGCGGGAGCGGAGCCCCCGCCCTACGATTAATTTGTGGTTTACGGCGGGAGCGGAGCCCCCGCCATACAATTATTCACCGCTATAATAGGCAAATTCACGCGATTTAGACTGATCTGGCACTTGTCATTCTGAGCGCAGCGAAGAATCTTATGTTTTTAATGATCCTTCGCTTCGCTCAGGATGACAGTTATAATAATCTGAGCTTCGTATAACGCCATCGCTCTCCATATTCTGGAAAGCGATTTTTTTCATAAATTGCTAATTTTGGTACAAAATAATGTCCGAATGCAAAATAATGCAGGACAAGAAGTATATCCCTGTAAATTAACGGAGGGGAAGAAAATGCTCGACGGGCTTTTCACCCAGAACGACATCCTGGGGACCGCGCTGCGGGCGGCGGCGGTCCGCAACGACGTGATCGCCAACAACATAGCCAACGCGGACACCCCGGGCTTCAAGGCGAGGGGCGTCGCCTTCGAGGACGCGCTGCGCGGCGCGCTCGACAACTACGCGGCGACGGGAACCCTGGACCTGACGGACGCCAGGCCCCGCATCGGCTATGTCAACAAGAACTATCACTACAGGCTGGACGAGAACAACGTGGACATCGAGACGGAAATGGCGGCTCTCTACCGGAATTCCGTCAGATACGACGCGCTGACAGGCGCCGTCGTCGGCAACAGCAGGAGGATCAACCTCGTTCTGACCGGCAGGTAACAACGCGGGGGGCGATTATTAATCGCCCGTTATGCGGGGAAGATTATCCATCCCCCGTTACGCGGGGGGCGATTATCCATCCCCCGGAAAGGAAGGTTCGTATGTCATTTTTCGACGCGTTTGACATCAGCGCGACGGCTTTGACCGCGCAGAGGCTCAGGATGGACGTCATCTCCCAGAACATGGCCAACGCCAACACCACCCGCGCGGCGGACGGGACGCCCTACAAGCGCAAGGTGGCCATTTTCCGGGAGATCGCCGGCTCCCGGTTCTCGTCCGTGCTCGACGGCGCGCTCACGGGAGCGCCGCGGGCGTCCTACGGCGCGGGCGTACGCGTGTCCGGCATCGTGAACGACGAGACCCCCGGGACAAAGGTCTACGACCCCGGCCACCCGGACGCGGACACGGACGGCTACGTCGCCATGCCCAACGTAAACACGGTGACGGAGATGGTGGACATGATCTCGGCCAGCCGCTCCTACGAGGCGAACGTCACCGCCATGAACAACACGAAGGCCATGATAGCGAAAACGTTTGAAATAGGCAGATAATCCCGGGACATATGCCGGAGCGCGGGAACATCGGCCTCCCGCGCCGCCGGCGCGGCATTCGGCGCAGAAAGGCGGACTTCCAATGCAGACAGACAACAGCATCGCATCGCTCTACAACATCACTTTCAGGCCGGCTTACGCCGCCGGGACAGAGGCGGCGGGCCCGGCAAACGCGTTCGGGGACTTCCTCGACGCGGCCCTCGGCGCGATAAACCGGACGAACGCCCGTCTCAGCGAGGCGGGCCAAGCCCAGCTGGATTTGGCTTCGGGCAGAACCGACGACATACTGTCGGTTCTGATGGCCCAGGAGAAGGCGTACACGTCTTTGAATCTCACGGTGCAGGTGACGAACAGGGTCATCGACGCTTACCGCGAGATCATGAGGATGCAGCTGTAGAACCTGTATCCTAGTCTCCAGAAAGGGTGAGCTGATGCGGGACCGGCTGCTTGGCATTGCCAACAGGGGCAAAGACCGATGGAAAGCCCTTGGGAAAAACCAGAAAATACAGATCATCGTCATAGCGGCCGTCTTCGCGTTGGCTCTGATACTGACCGTATACCTGACGACGAGGACAAGAATGGTCGTCCTGGTAGACAACAAGGACCTGACCGTGATCTCGTCGATGCAGAGGGCCGTCGGCGACACCGGGATCGCCGCGCGCGCCACCTCCGACGGGCGCGGCCTCGAGGTGGACGCCAAAAGGGCGACAGAGGCACAGGTCATACTGGCCGAACAGAACCTGATGAGCGATTCCAGCGGAAACCTCTTTACCTACCAGGACGCCCTGAGCTACAGTGGCATGGGCACCACCGAGACGATAAAGAAGGAAAACCTCAAAAAGGCCAAGGAGAGCAGCCTGTCCCAGGCGCTCATGACTTTCAGCGGCATCCAGGACGCGGTCGTCACGCTGACCTTGCCCGACAACGCGGGGTTCTTCAGGGAGCCCGTCGAGCAGGCCAGGGCCAGCGCGCTGATAACCACCGCCGTCACTTTGAGCAAGAGCGAGGCCCAGGGCGTCGCGAATTTCCTCCGCGCCAGCGTGGACGGCCTCACGATGGATAATATCGAGATAATCGACCAAAATTATAATCTGGTGTATTCGGGCTCGCAGCAGGCCGGCGGCGGCGCGGGCAGCCTCCTGGAGCAGGAGCAGCAGCGCAAGAGCGAGACGGAGATGAAGCTCCGCGCCCAGCTCGCCCCCCTGGCGGACGAGATAAAGGTCACGGCGAACCTCCGTTTCGACCGGAGCAAGTCCAGCTCCGACAGCGTCCTGTTCCACACGCCCAACCAGGGGAGCGACACGGGACTCGTATCCTCCGAGACGGTTTCTTCGGAGAGCGCGACCGGCGCGCAGGCGGGCGGCGCGCCGGGCCTGACCGCGAACGACCAGGTCTCCGCCCAGTATCAGGCGGGGACGGAAAGCCCCACCAGCGCGAAGGCGAACAGCCGGACGTCGGACTACGCCCTGAACAGGACGGACACCCACACGGAGACCGGCTTCGGCGACCTGCTGGCGGATCAGTCGTCGATCGCGGTCATGCTCTACTACCACCCCATATACGACGAGGCCCAGCTGACGGCCAGCGGCGCTCTCGCCCGGGACGGGCGGACGTGGGGCGAGTTCAAGGCGGCGACCGTGACGAGGGAAATACCGGTCGACCAGAGCATCGTCGACAACGTCGTCGCGGCCACGGGCATTTCGAACGTGTCCGTGAAGGCCTACGAGATCCCGCACTTCGCCGACGCGGTCAGGACGCCGATGAACGTCCAGCAGATCATGATCTTCGTGATTCTGGCGCTGCTGATCTTGCTTTTGGCCTTCGGCCTCCTGTCGAGGACGAGGCCCGCGGAGATCACGGAGATCGAGCCGGCGCTCTCCGTGGAGGACCTCCTGGTGAGCACCAGGATGGAGGAAGAAAGGGCCGCAGAAGCGGAAAAGCTGATGGAAATCGACTATTCGAGAGATTCCGAGACGAAGAAGCAAATCGAAAAATTCGTGGCGGAAAGACCGGAGGCCGTGGCGCAGCTTCTGCGGAACTGGCTGAGCAGCGAGTGGGAATAATACGAATCTCAGATTAAAACTTCACAGGCGGAGCCGAAACGCCGGACGCTTCAACGGCGTTTTCGGCGACAGACTGTGAAGATTTTAATCGAGATTCGT